>NZ_RZSF01000541.1:0-2849 GCF_004023325.1 Mesorhizobium sp. M1A.F.Ca.ET.072.01.1.1
TTCGATTGACGATGCACGGTATCGGCTCGTTCTTTGCCAGCCGCTTCTGTTTGATGAGCATGCCGAGCGCTAGATAGCGACGACCGCCGGCGGGCACCTCGAACGTCCCGGTCTCCTCCCCGTCTTCGCCAAGGACGGGACGGACGTTCAGGCTTTGAAGCAGCATCCGCCGCCCAATATCTTCGGCGAGTTGTTCGATGGACACGCCGTCCTTCACCCGCCGGACATTCTTCTGCGACAGCACCAGCTTGTCGTAGGGAATGTTTTCCGATGGGTTCATAGCGATCTTCTGAATGGCCTTTGCCATGGTCAGGTTCTCCATGACGGGCGGCCCGGGGCCTCTCCCCGGACCTCCAAGCCCGTCAAAAAACCTCCCCTCCCCCCTTTGCCTCTTGCGGCGCGCCAACGCAGGCAACTGCGGCAATCGTGCCATGCGCGCTGTGGACAGCGCAGCGGATCTATGACTTCGATTTTGCAGATTTCGGTACTTTCGAGCTTGCCTAGTGCCCCAACTTATCGGCGTAATCCATGAGCTGGTGGATCAGCGCCTGCCGGCCGGGGCCTGGCCTGGCACCCTTCAGGTGTGCCGGCTGGCTCCCAATACAGCTAAATTCCTCGCCTCGGCCGCCGCGTGCTTCTTTCCAGCAATCTGCAAATAGTGAAGCGAACTTTCGCCGGCCCTTGCGCGGGGGATAACTCCCTACGTTCACTCTTTGTTCTTTCCAAAAGCAGTCCCTAAGATATAATCTGGCACCTCTTTCATCCAGCTTCCTCAGCGAGTCACCGCGAATGACAGTCCAGCCCAGGATTCTCAATGAACCGACAATCAGCTGCCCAACCTGCAAGGCGGACATCAAGCTAAACGAATCGCTCGCGGCTCCGCTGATTGCCGCCACCCGTGAGGACTATGAGCGGCGTTTGGCGCAGAGCAACGCTTCCATCGCAGCCCGAGAGGAAGAGCTTCAACGCAAACAAGTCGCAATTGATGCCGCCCAGTCGGACATCGACAACCAGGTCGCAGCAAAAATCAAGCTTGAGCGCGTGACTATCGCGGCTGAGGAGGCCCGCAAGGCCAAGCTGCTGCTCTCGGTCGATCTTGAAGACCGGGACAGGAAGCTTGCCGAGATAGAGGCGACGCTCAAGGCGCGGGACGAGAAACTCGCCGAGGCTCAGCTGCAACAAGCGGAATTCCTGAAACAGCAGCGGGCGCGCTCGATGATGAGAAGCGCGAGATGGCGCTGACAGTCGAAAGAAAGATCCAGGAAGGGCTGGAGGCCGTTCGCACAAAGGCGAGGTCGGAAGCCGAAGAGGGCCTCAAAATGAAAGTTGCCGAGAAAGAGGAACAGATCGCCGGTATGCAGCGTCAGATCGAGGAGCTGAAGCGCCGTGCCGAACAAGGCTCTCAGCAGCTGCAGGGCGAGGTCCTCGAGCTCGAGCTGGAGTCCCTCATTTCCAGCCGCTTCCCGATGGACACCATTGAACCGGTTGCCAAGGGCGAGTTCGGCGGAGATGTCTTGCACCGCGTGGTCGGACCGGCTGGCCAGCCCTGCGGGGCCATTTTGTGGGACTCGAAACGCACCAAGAACTGGAGCCAGGGCTGGCTAGGTAAGCTCAGAGGCGATCAACGAGCCGCCAGAGCGGACATCGCGCTGATGGTCTCCGAAGCGTTGCCTCCCGGCGTGGAAAGCTTCGATCTTCTTGACGGAGTTTATGTCGCCCATCCCAAATGTGCGATCCCCATCGCCATCTTGCTCCGGCAATCCCTGATCGAGCTGGCCAATTCCCGCCTCGCCCAGGACGGTCAGGCTACGAAGATGGAGCAAGTCTATGGCTATCTGACAGGTCCGCGGTTCCGCCACCGCGTCGCGGCGATAGTAGAGAAATTCTCGGATATGCAGGAGGACCTTGCCAAAGAACGCAAGGTCACAACACGCCTTTGGGCCAAGCGCGAGGCGCAGATCCAGGGGGTCATCGAGTCGACCGTCGGCATGAATGGTGACTTGCAGGTATCGCCGGCAAAGTGATGCAGGAGATTGAGGGGCTGGATGTGCCAGCAATTGGAGCCTCTCCGCCCGAAACCGCATAGGTGAACCGAGCCGAAAGGCGTTTTGTCCTGACCATCACGAGCGAAGGCGCCGTCCTTGTGCTCGAGGACGACGCCGAGAATTAAGCCGGCGATACCGTGACGCAGCCGGCACGGAAGCTTCAGGCGCCGAGATCCAGAAGCTTCTTGGCCTTGCCTTCCATCTCCAGGCGCACGTCCTGGTTCGGCTTGTCACGCGCGACCCGCGTGATGCCTTGCACGAAATCGAAGATCGACTCGGGCGGCCGCCCTTCCTCAGCGAAGACGGTGTCTATGATTTTCGCGGTCTCCATCTTCGAGAATGCACGCTTGCGCAGAAAACTCTCGCGTTCGTCATCGTCGCGGGCGACGATCCGTTCCCGCGCAGCCTTGATGCCGTTGACGAACGGCATGGGCGAGGATTCGGCGAACTGGATCAGCGCCGGTTCTGCTTCGGCGGCGAAGCGGGAGGCGGCATATTTGGAATGCCGGATAGTGATTTCTTCAAAATTTTCGACGCCCCAAAGATTGCGGTTCTGGCATACCGCACGAAGATAGAAGCTTGCGATCCCGAGTGTCCTGGCGCCGACTTCAGAGTTCCAGCAGTAGAAGCCCCGAAAGAAAAGATCTGGATCGCCGTTCGGCAGCTTTCCGGCCTCGATCGGGTTGAGGTCGTCAACCAGGAACAGAAAAACGTCGCGGTCGGAGGCATAAAGCGTCGTCGTGTCCTTGGAGACATCGACGTTGGGGTTGTAGATTCCGGTCGACCAGTCGAGTACGCCCGGGC
>NZ_RZSF01000542.1:0-2846 GCF_004023325.1 Mesorhizobium sp. M1A.F.Ca.ET.072.01.1.1
CATCAATGCAGCCCTGCTGCAGCACAAGGTGATCTTCTTCCGCGACCAGGATCAGCTCACCGATATCGAGCAGGAGCGTTTTTCCAAGCGCCTTGGCAATCTCGTTCCTCATCCGACGGAACATGTACGCAATGGTACGACATCGATCCTTGAACTTGACTCGTCACGAGGTGGCCGCGCCGATGCCTGGCACACCGACGTTACCTTCGTCGACGCCTATCCCAAGATCTCGATCCTGCGCGGTGTGACCATTCCCGAGGTCGGCGGCGATACGGTTTGGTCCAACACGGTGGCGGCCTACGAGAGCCTGCCACCGGCGTTCAACGCGACCGCCGAACAGTTGTGGGCAACCCACAGCAACGCCTATGACTATGCGGCACAGCGCCCGCGTGCCAGCGAGGCCGACCGCCGCCACTATGAAGAGGTCTTTGCTTCCACCGTCTACGAGACCGACCATCCCGTGGTGCGCGTCCATCCCGAAACCGCAGAGCGCTCGCTCGTCCTCGGCTCCTTCGTGCAACGTTTCGTCGGTTATTCCAAGAGCGATTCCGAGCAGCTCTACGCCCTCCTGCAGTCTCATGTCCAGCGGATCGAAAACACGGTGCGCTGGCGCTGGCGAGCGAACGACGTCGCGATCTGGGACAACCGGGCCACCCAGCATTACGCCGTCAACGACTATGGCGACCGCGCCCGGGTCGTGCGCCGCACCACGCTCGACGGGGATATACCCGTGAGCGTCGATGGCCGCCACAGCGTCACCCGCAAGAAGCTCGTTCGCGACGCCGTCGCTCGCGCCGCCTGACTTTCACTCCAGCAAGGATCCCCACTTATGAAATTCGCGCAAATCGCAGCCCTGATCGGTGGCCTTCTCGCCGCCGCTCCCGCGTCGGCCGAGACCGTTATCCGCATCGGCTATCCTGGAACCGGCATCGACGACCGGCCCTATGCCTATGGCGAATACGTCGCCGTGGCCAACGTGCAGCAGCTTGTCGAGGCCGAGTTCAAGGACGTTCCCGACACAAAGATCACCTGGACCTTCTTCCGCGGCGCCGGCCCGGCCCTCAACGAGTCGCTCGCCGCCGGACAGCTTGATTTCGCCGCCGGCCTCGGTGACCTGCCTTCGATCGTCGGCCGCTCGCGCGGCCTACAGACGAAATATCTGGCCTCAGCCGGCAGCCATGATGCGCTTTATCTTGCCGTACCCCGAATTCGCAGCTCAAGACCGTGGAGGACCTGAAGGGCCACAAGGTGGCGCAGTTCCGCGGCACCAATTTGCAGATCGCCACCGACCGCGTCCTCGAAAAGCACGGCCTCACCGAAAAGGACATCCGCTTCGTCAGCCTCGACTCGAATTCCGCCACGGCCGCGCTCATCTCGGGCAATGTCGAGGCTTCTTTCGGCGGCTCGGAATATCTGGACCTCGCCAAGCGCGGCGCGGTCAAGATCATCTACTCGACCAAGAACAAGACCCGACCCACGGGCGAAATGCCGGGCTCCTCGTCACCGCCGAGTTCGAGAAGGCCCATCCTGAGTTCACCGCCAAGGTCGTGCGCGCCTTCGTCAAGGCCGCGCGCTTCGGCTCGGACGAGGCCAATCGCCAGGCAGTCTTCGAGCTCTGGTCCAAGGCTGGCCTGCCGGTCGAAAGCTTCGAGGCCGATTTCAAGGACGAGCGCCTGGCCCACCGCCTGTCGCCTGTCGTCGATGATTTCATCATCGCGCGCTACAAGGACCAGGCCGAGCGCGCCAAAGCCTATGGCCTGATCAAGAAGGACGTCGACATCTACAGCTGGTTCGAGACCAAGTACCTCAAGCAGGCCCTGCTAGACCTGAAGCTTGAGAACTACTGGTCCACCTTCAACGCAAAGGGCCAGAAAGTGACCGAGGGCGAGGTCGAACACACCAAGGCGGCGAGCAACTAGGATGGCCGCCGGCCTCAGCGCGACCCAGACTGGCCACGGGGACAGCACCGCAGGTGCGGCCCCCGTTCGCCCGGGCATCCTCCCGGCCGGAGGCGTCCTGCTTCTCGGCCTCGTGGTCCCGCTTGGCCTTCTGACGGCCTGGACCGTCGCCGCTCTCCTTGGCCATTTGCCGGAGCAGATCCTGCCGCCGCCATGGATCGTGCTCGACACACTGTTGGACGGCATCCAGGACGGCTCGCTGCTCTCCAGCACCATGACGAGCCTTGAGCGCGTTGCGGAGGGATTTGCCGCCGGTGCAGCGGTTGGCCTCGTCTTCGGCAGGGCAGTTGGCCTGTCTAAGACACTTCGCGAATTGGTTGGTCCGCTGTTCCTGGCCCTCAGCCAGGTGCCGACCCTCGGCTGGATGCCGATTGTCATTCTCATCGTCGGCATCGACGAAGGCCTGAAGATCGTCGCAATCGGTTGGTCGGCCTTCATTCCAGTCGTCCTGAACACGTCCCAAGGCGTGCGCGACGTTCCGGAAGCCTATGTGGAGCTGGGCCGTGTCCTTTCGTTCAGCCGCTGGTCGAAACTCACGATGATCGTGCTGCCTTCCGCCGTGCCGTCGATCTTCACAGGGCTGCGCGAAACCTTGCCAACGCCTGGCAGACCTTGGTTGCGGTAGAGCTCATCGCATCCTTCGAGGGGCTCGGATACCTGATGGCCTATGGCCGTCAGCTTTTTCAATTGGAACTCGTTTTGTCGGCCATGATCGTGGTCGGGCTGATCGGATTGGTGATCCACGGCCTGCTCAGGCTTGCCGAAAACCGTCTGCAACGCTGGCGTCCGGAGACCTCACGATGAGCCTGATCACGATTGCGGGCCGGGAGCGGTTGTCGCACAGCGCTCCCATCGGACCGCCGCCCTCCCCCTTCCGCGGCCGACATT
>NZ_RZSF01000543.1:0-2838 GCF_004023325.1 Mesorhizobium sp. M1A.F.Ca.ET.072.01.1.1
CCATTGTGCCGCAGGATGTCGTATGCCGTGGTGATGTGGAAGTAGAAGTTCGGCATGGCTGCGTTGAGCAGATATTGCAGTCCGGCCATTGAGACCTCGCGTCCGGCAAGCCTCAATTCGATCGTCCGCTCCTCCGACCCGTCCAGATCGGCGGCCGAGAATGTCGCCAGATGATCGAGCGTCTTGGCGATTCGGGCGTGCAGCTCTTCGAAAGTGGACTCGTTGTCCTCGTATTTCGGCACTTCGCGGCCGGCGAGTCGCGACGGCGCGCCCTTGGCATGATCGGTGGCGATCTGCACCTGCCGGGTCAGCGCGAACATGTCGGGCGCCAGCCTCGCGGTCAGAAGCACCTGAGGGTCGATCTTGCGGTCGGCGGCGTTCTGTTCGGCCAGTGACAGCACGCTGGCCAGCGCCTTCAGCCGGGCCGAAAAGACGGCCACGGAAATATCGTACATGGATATGGTCACGTGAGTTATCTCCCCAGGCGGCGTCAGCGCCGCGGGCCGTGAGCTAGCGCTTCCCGGCTCGATTCTTCAAGCAGCCCGTGCGCCCCTGTCACCGCCTCGCCGCAATCGCGGTGGTAGTATTTTCGTTATCGAGCGGAGATTCCCGATGAGACCTGCCATTCTCGCAGCGACTGCCCTGTTCTCCCTTGCGGCCATCGGCCGGTCGGCGCTTGCAGCCGAAGCCCCTTATATCGACGACCGGTCCAGTGCCGAGGCTGTTGTTCGCTCGCTCTACAGCGCGATCAACCGGCATGAATTCGCCCGCGCCTGGGGTTATTTCGGCGACACCAAGCCGGCAAAAGATTTCGATGCCTTCGTTAAAGGCTACGACAGCACCGACACGGTCGAGGTCAAGACCGGCGCGGTATCGGACGAGGGTGCTGCCGGCAGCATCTACTACAGCGTCCCTGTCGCCATCCAGGCCACCGACAAGAAGGGCGAAGCCAAAATCTTTGCCGGCTGCTACACGCTTCGCCAGGTCAACGCGCAGATCCAGGAACCGCCGTTCCAGCCGATCTTTATCGACAAGGGCGCCCTGAAGCCGTCGACTTCGGATTTCCAGGATGCCGTGCCGACAAGCTGCGGCGACGGCCCGCCGCCGCCCAAGAAGGACGAGGCGCTGGAACAGGCCAGGAAGGCGTTCCTCGCCGCCTATGGCGAGCAGTGCGACAAGGAGAACCCGGAAGGCAAGCCGGCCGGCGAGCCGGACGCCTACTCGATCCATTACAAGGACAAGGACGCTGGAGCCGACGAGCCGGAGCGCGAGACGCGGCTCTTCCGCTTCTTCTGCTCGATGGCCGCCTACAATGAAAGCGCGGTCTATTACATCTATGACGATGTGTCCGGCGTCCGGCAGTTGCAGTTCGCCGCGCCGGAACTCGACATCCGTTACGAGAACAACAACAGCGAAGGCAAGGTCGAGGGCATCCACATCATCGGCTTCCAGACCGACGACCAGCTGGTCAATTCCGAATATGACGACAAGACCAAGACGATCACCTCGATGAACAAATGGCGCGGCGTCGGCGACGCTTCATCGACCGGCACCTATCTGTTCCGCCACGGCAATTTCTCGCTGGTGCAGTATGATGTCGATGCGTCCTACGACGGCGAGATCAATCCCGAGACCGTCCTGGACTACAACACGCCGCCTTGATCAGGGCGCTTTCGTCAGCATCCAGTTCAGTGTGCCGCGCCAATCGACCATGCGGATCGGCGTCCCATGCGTGCCGGTCTCGAACCGCACGAAGCGGGTCGGATAGCTCTTCGATTTGGCGAGGATCGAGCGGAAGAAGGTTTCCTGCTTCTCAACCTGGAAAACCACGTCACGGCTGCCCTGGCCGAAGAACACCGGCACCCGACGCTTGAAGGCCGGGCTGGTCAAGAAGCTTTGGTCCCAGAGCGAGCCGAGCAGCAGCAGCCCACTGACGCGGGCGCCAGTATCCTTGCGGTCCGCCAGCTTCCAGCAGAGGATGCCGCCCATCGAGCCGCAGGCGACGAAGATTTTCGCGCCGGGCGATGTCTCTGCATAGTGGTCGATCAACGCCGCGACTTGGGCGGCGCCCTTGTCGCCGAAATCGGGAAAGTCCGGCGAAAGATAAAGACCGCCATTTTCGGCCATCAAATTCTTGAGGCGGTTGAAATTACCGCCAAAGGTGAAGTCGTCGACGCCCTGCTTGCGGCTGCCGCCCTGCCCGTGCAGATAAAGCACGATGATGGCGGCACCTTGCGTCTTGCCGACTGCGACATGCCGGACATCGCCGACATCGGTCTTCAGCATCAAGTCCTGCTGCATCTTGCGCACGCCGGGGTCGGTATATTGGGCATGCACACGCCTTTCCGGCACCTCGTCGCGCTGATTGATGTCGCGCATCTCGCGATAGTCGACCACCGTATAGGCACCGTTGTCGCCGCTCGACAGCGTCGCCGGATAAGCGAAAAGCTCGTCCTTGAAGGGTTTCAGCGACAACGTCTGGCCCTCGGCGGCAGAGAGCGAAAAAGCTGTTGCGGCGAGCAAAGTGAGGAAAGTTCGGCAGCGCAAAGACATTCCGAAGCCATGCGAAATTCGGCTTCGGTTTGTCAATCCTGCAGCACGCCGCCCGCGCGTTCCAGCGCCTCGCGCGTATCGACGTCGATCGAAGCGCCCTGCCCGATTTCGACATCGATGACGTCGAGCCCTTCGGCCTCGACCAGATGGCGCGCGCCAGTATCGCCTTCGAGCTGCGCGACGGCGGCAAACAGCGACCGCGGCAGCAGCACCGGGTTGCCGCGTTTGCCGTGATGCGCCGCGCGCACCACCGAGCGGCCGCCGGATCTGCGGAACGCATCGATC
>NZ_RZSF01000544.1:0-2824 GCF_004023325.1 Mesorhizobium sp. M1A.F.Ca.ET.072.01.1.1
GCTGCCGGCGGCACGCGGGTCGAGCGGCGAGCCCGGAACCGCGAAGACCAGTCGGCCCATCTCGCCGGCCAGCCTGGCGCTGATCAGCGAACCCGAGCGCTGTGCGGCTTCGACTACGACGAGCCCGAGCGCAATGCCGGCGACGAGGCGGTTGCGGCGCGGGAAATCCTGCGCTCGCGGCTGCCAGCCGAAGGGCATTTCCGAAACGATGGCGCCGCCGCGCTCGGCGATGTCGTCGCACAGACCGGCATTTTCCGGCGGGTAGGGCACATCGAGGCCGCCGGCCAGCACTCCGACCGTGCCGGTCGAAAGGCTCCCCTGATGCGCCGCGGTGTCGATGCCGCGTGCGAGGCCGGAGACGATGGCGTAGCCCTCGCGACCGAGGTCGCTCGCCAGCATGCGCGCCATCTTGATGCCGGCGAGCGAGGCGTTGCGGGCGCCGACGATCGCCACCGCAGGGAGACGGAACACCGCGCCTTCACCCTTCACCGCCAACAGCGGCGGCGGGTTGTCCAGGGTCTTCAGCAAAGCGGGATAGTCTGCTTCGCCGATGCCGACGAAGCGGGCGCCGGCGCGCCGGGCCGCTTCCAACTCCGCCTCGGCTTCGCCGGCGGAGGGAATGCGAGCGATGCGGTTGGCGCCGCCCGAGATCATCAGCTCGGGCAGCATTTCGAGCGCGGCTTCGGCCGAGCCGAAGCGGTTGATCAGTTCGCGAAAAGAGGCAGGGCCGACATTCGGCGTGCGGATCAGGCGAAGCCAGGCAAGCCGTTGCCGCTCGCTAAGCCGCGGGCCGGCGACCGGAGCACTCACCCCTTCGCCCCGATCTTGCCCTCGGTGCCGGCGAGCAGCCGCGAGATGTTGGCGCGGTGCTTGACGAAGACGATCAGGCTCATCAGCGCGAACAGGCCGGCGATCTGAGGCGTGCTGATGAAGTAAAGCGCGATTGGCACGACCACCGTCGCCGCGAGCGCCGCGAGCGAGGAGTAGCGGAACAGGAAGGCCATGGCGAGCCAGACAACGGCGAAGACAACCATGCCCTGCCAGGCAAGCCCGAGCAGCACGCCGAGGTAGGTGGCGACGCCCTTGCCGCCCTTGAATCCTAGCCAGACCGGAAAGAGATGGCCGAGGAAAGCGCCGAAGCCGGCGAGCAGTCCGAAGTCCGGCGAGAAATGTCCGGCGATCAGCACCGCCGCGGTGCCCTTCAGCGCATCGAGCAGCAGCGTCGCAGCGGCGAGCCCCTTGTTGCCGGTGCGCAGCACATTGGTCGCGCCGATGTTGCCTGAACCGATCTGGCGGACATCGCCGAGACCGGCCGCGCGGGTAATCAACAGCCCGAACGGAATCGAGCCGAGCAGGTATCCGAAGATCAGTGCGAGCCCGTAACCCATTGTTCCCCCACCTATTCAGCCGATCAACCTGCTTCCGGCTTTGGTCGATTGACGTTCAGGCCGAAAACACTGTGCGGCCCGCCACCATGGTTTGCAAGACTTTGCCCTGAAGGCGCGCGCCTTCGAAACAGGTGTTCTTGGACCGCGAGCGCAGGCCGCTCTCGCTGACGATCCAGGGCTCGTCAAGATCGACCAGCGCAAGATCGGCCGCGGCACCCGGCTTCAGCGTGCCGCCGGGCAGGCCGAACAGTCTTGCCGGCGCGGTGGACAGGGTCTCGACCAGCCTGAGCAGCGGCACATCGCCATTGTGGTGGAGCCGAAGTGCTGCGCCAAGCAGCGTCTCCAGCCCGATCGCCCCGGCGGCGGCATCCGCGAAAGGCAGTCGCTTGGTATCGACGTCCTGCGGGTCGTGCGAAGAGACGATGATGTCGATCGTGCCGTCCTTGATCGCCTCGACCATCGCCAGCCGGTCGTCCTCGGCGCGCAAGGGCGGGGTGAGCCGGAAGAAGGTGCGGTATTCGCCGACATCGTTCTCATTGAGCGACAGATTGTGGATGGCGACGCCTGCCGTGACATTGGCGCCGTCGGCCTTTGCCCGGCTCACCGCACCAACCGCCATCGCAGTCGAGATCTTGGCGGCGTGATAGGCGCCGCCGGTCAGCCGCGCCAGTGCTAGGTCCCGCTCCAGCGGGACGAGCTCGGCCTCGCGCGGGATGCCGGAAAAGCCGAGCCAGCTCGCATAAAGGCCCTCGTTCATCACGCCGGCCGAGGCAAGGTCGGCATCCTGGGTTTCATGCGCGATCACGCTACCGAAATCGCGGGCATAAGTCAGCGCGCGGCGCATGACCAAGGCGTTGGCGATCGTGTGTCGACCATCGGTGAAGGCCACGGCGCCGGCTTCGCGCAGCAGGCCGAACTCGGTCATCTCGCGGCCGTCGAGACCCTTGGTGATTGCCGCCGCTGGGAAGATGTTGACGCTTGCGGTGTCCCTTGCCGTGCGCAGCACGAATTCGACCAGCGCCACATTGTCGATCACCGGATTGGTGTCGGGCATCATGACGATGGAGGTGACGCCGCCGGCTGCCGCAGCGACGCTTGCCGAGGCGATGGTCTCGCGGTGCTCACCGCCGGGTTCGCCGATGAAGACGCGGGCATCGATGAGACCCGGAATGATCGTCTTGCCGGCGCAGTCGATGACGACAGCGCCTTCGGGCGCGCCTTGGTTCAGCGCCGCCTTGCCGGCGGCGACGATCCGGCGGCCGTCGACGATGACGGCGCCGATCTCGTCGACACCGCGCGAGGGGTCGACGATGCGGGCCTTGTTGAAGAGCGTCACGCTCATGCGCCGCTTCCCTCCTGGTTGCGGCGCGGATCTAACAGCGCTTGCATAACCGCCATGCGCACGGCTACGCCCATCTCGACCTGTTCCTGGATGA
>NZ_RZSF01000545.1:0-2816 GCF_004023325.1 Mesorhizobium sp. M1A.F.Ca.ET.072.01.1.1
AAGCCGAGGCCATGGCGAGGAAGGCGCGGGCCTCGGCTTCGCCGTAAGGATGCGGCATGCGGGCCAGCATTTCGGCGACGTGACGGTTGTCGGCCAGAGCGACGAGTTGCGCGAGATCGCTCTCGCGCGGAGCGCGCATGACCAGGCGCTCGGTGGCGAGCACCGGGCAATCGATCGCGTAACTTTCGTCTTCGGTGTCTTCCGCTTCGGCAACCATTTTAGTCCTCCAGGGCAAAGAAAAACGAAAAAGGAGAGATGGAAGCCCATCTCTCCTGATCCTTTTCCTGGCCTGGCCAGACACCGGTTCCCGAGATGGGCGCCGGTGTTATGGTGCGGAACCGGCTACTCCGCTGCTTTGGTGATCGGGTTTACCGAGACGTAGGTTCGGCCGTTGGCTTTTTTGTTGAAGGTGACTGCGCCGGCTTCGAGCGCAAAAAGGGTGTGGTCCGTGCCCATGCCAACGTTGGTGCCCGGATGCCATTGCGTGCCGCGCTGACGAATGATGATGTTGCCGGCGACGACGGCTTCACCGCCGAACTTCTTCACGCCGAGACGCTTGGAGTGCGAGTCGCGACCGTTGCGCGACGAACCGCCAGCTTTCTTGTGTGCCATCTAACTAACTCCGATACGCCTCGAAGGGCGTTTGAAAGGTCTTATGAACGCGTTCGCGTTCCGTTTCAAGTCCGATCCGGCGACGATTATCGCCGGCCGTCCTTACTTCTTTTTCGCCAGCTCCTTGGCCTGCTCGCGCCAGTCCTTGATCTGGTCGGCGCTGAACGGCATGTGCTCGTCGATCTTGGCGACATCCTTCTCGGTCAGCTTGGCCAGCTGCGCAAAGGTGACGATGCCCTGCTCGGCGAGATCCTTCGCCGCGACGGGACCGATGCCCTTGATCACGGTCAAATCGTCCGGCTCGCCCTTCGGTGCCTTGAACAGTGGCGCGGCCTTGGCCTCTTCGCTGGCGGGAGCTTCCTTGGGGGCGGCCTCTGCCTTGGCTTCCTTCTTGGCCTTGGCCTCCTTCGGAGCGGCTTCGGCCTTCGCCTCGGCGGCGACGTCTGCCTTGGCTTCGGGCGCCTTGGCCTCAGCCTTGGCGGTGGCCTTCTTCGACGGCTTGGCGCCGCCCAGCAGGATCTCGGAGATCCGGACGGTGGTCAGAAGCTGGCGGTGGCCGATCTTGCGGCGCGAATTCTGGCGGCGGCGCTTCTTGAAAGCGATGACGGTGCGGTTCTTGCCCTGCTCGACGACTTCCGCCGTGACCAGAGCGCCATCGACGAACGGCGCGCCGAAGGTGACATTCTCACCCTCGCCATGCGCGAGAACAGTGCCGATCTCGACGATATCGCCGACCTTGGCTTCGACTTTCTCGATCTTGAGCAGATCGTTGGCGGCGACGCGATACTGCTTGCCGCCCGTTTTGATGACTGCGAACATTTTTTGCCTTTCGCTGTTCGGTCGGCCTCGATGAACCGCTTCAGGCGGTTCGGCCGTCTTTTTGTCAGTCTGCGGGTTCAAAAAACAAGCGGCGCGGAGAAGCCCCACGCCGAATGCGGGCTGTCCCTAACCGAAGGTCGCAAGGAAGTCAAGGCAAGCGGCCCTTGCTCCTGAGCATGCCGTGGGCCGCGCGCCGGTCCGTCGCTCGCCGACGCTTTTTCAAGAAGCGGGAAATCGGTCGACTAGGGCCTTGTAACTGCGGCGGTCAGCCGTTATCTAGTGCGCCGCGCCGGCAACGGCCGACCATGACCTCGCGGAGAGGTGGCAGAGTGGTCGAATGCACCGCACTCGAAATGCGGCATACTCGCAAGGGTATCGGGGGTTCGAATCCCTCCCTCTCCGCCATTTAGCTTCCATAATAATCGTTTCCTTTCAAAAGCTTCCTTGTTGCGCTTGACCAGCGCGAAGCGAAACTTATCTTAGACTGTGTAACAAACTGTGTAACATTAGAGAAAGATAATGCGACGTTCCGCAGCGCCAAAGCCGCATAAACGTGAAGGCATCTGGTATCTCGTCCGCAGGGTGCCGAAGGAATTCGCGGCGTTTGATCGCCGCTGCCTAGTACGCATTTCCACGGGCGTCGCCGTGGCTGACGATCCCCGCGGTGTACGGGCGCGAGATGCAGTGCAAAGCCTCGGCGCGGGGCTGGAGGCGTATTGGCGTAGACTGCGGGAAGGCCAATCCGCCGAGGCGGGGCTGCGTTTCGAAGCCGCGAGGAAGCGCGCGCGGTCATTTGGATTGGCCTATCGCTCTAACGAGGAACTAGCAGCGGGGCCGCTCGACGAACTCATGGCCCGTATCAAGCTGCTCCTCGACAAAAAATCGATCGAGGACGCGCAGGACGTCTCGGCCGTCATGGGTGGGGAGAAGCGGCCAGCGGTCCGCCTGAGCGGTCTTATCAAGGAATTCGAGACGATCGAGCAACAGAACTTGCTGACCATGTCGCCTAACCAAATCAAGAAATGGCGTAACCCCAAAAAGCGCGCAGTTGCCAATCTGGTTGGAGTCATTGGCGACAAGGAGATCGCAAGCCTCACTCGGGACGACGCAATCGCGTTCCGCGAGTGGTGGCAAAAGCGGATCGTTGAGGATGGACTTGATATCGGTACGGCCAACAAGGACATCGGCCATGTTTCGAAAATGCTGCGCGTCGTCGATCTGACTCACCAGCTCAAGCTGGAGCCGGTTTTTCGAAACCTGCGTCTTTCCGGCGCCGTCCCCGGGCAACGCGCTGCGTTCACAGCGGAGTTCATTCAGGAGAAGATACTCGCTGAAGGCGCGCTCGACGGACTCAATGACGAAGCCCGCCATCTAATCTATGTGAT
>NZ_RZSF01000546.1:0-2813 GCF_004023325.1 Mesorhizobium sp. M1A.F.Ca.ET.072.01.1.1
ATCTTGAACAGGTCGAAAACCGAAAGGAACACGCGCCGCTGTCTCCTTGAGGCCGCTCAAAACTTACATATAGGAATTCTCGCGATGTTTCCGCTGTTTTGCATGTCGCGGCGCGGCGTCAGCCGACCTTGTTTGCTCCGGCAGCGACATGTATCCGCTTGCTTCCGCCGTCGAAGCGCCCGCCGGGCCTGTGGTAAAAGAACGTATGGGCGATTCCCTTCATCTTTCGGCGGCAGACTTGGCCGCTCTAGGCTTCTTCTTAGCCGTCTGGGTGCTGCATACGCTGGCCTCCGACGGCAAGCTCGTTAGCCGCGTGTCGCTGACCACGGCCATGAACGCTCAGCGCGAAGCCTGGATGCGCAACATGGCCGAGCGCGAGGTGCGCATAGTCGACACCGCCATCATGTCCGGGCTGCAGCAAGGCACCGCCTTCTTTGCCTCGAGCTCTCTGATCGCGCTCGGCGGCTGCTTTGCCCTTCTCGGGGCTTCCGACCGGGTTCTAACCATAATGGCTGACCTGCCGTTGGCCTCCGCATCCTCCCGCGAGGCCTTCCAGACCAAGATGTTCGGCCTGGTGCTGATCCTCGCATTCGCCTTCTTCAAATTCGGCTGGGCCTACCGGCTGTTCAACTACTGCTCGATCCTGATCGGTGCCGTGCCGGTCCCGCATGGCGAGGCCTCGCGCAATCCGGTCAGCGGGACGGCGGTGTGGCGGGCCACCCGCATGAACGTGCTAGCCGGCAAGCATTTCAATTCCGGCCTGCGCGCCGTCTTTTTCTCGATCGGCTATCTCGGCTCGTTCGTGGGCCCGACGGTGTTCGTGCTGTCGACGCTGGTGCTGCTTGCCGTGCTTGTGCGGCGCCAGTTCTTCTCGGCCGCGCGCCAGGCAGTGCTCGGTCAGCCGCCCGGCGCCGGGAAAGGTTGATCGATGCGGCCCGACAGCCAATAGGCGGAGAGCCCGATCCATTCGCGGATCGCCATGGTGGTCGCCTGCAGCGAATCGGCCGGATTGTCGCGGAACAGGCCGATGCCTTCCTTGCCTGAGGTGCGGTAATCGACCGGCCAGGGGACGGTTGGAAAACCGGCCTTGTCGAACAGCGCCTTGGCGCGCGGCATATGGAAGGCAGACGTCACCAGCAGCCATGTCTCGCCCGGTTTCGGCTCGACCAGCCTGCGGGTGAAGACTGCATTTTCGTACGTGTTGCGGGACTTGTTCTCAAGAATCAGGCGATCGGGCGCGACCCCCAGCGCGCCAAGCAGGCGCGGCGCGGTGTCGGCATCGCCCTCGCCGTCCAGGAAAAGCTCGCCATTGCCGCCGGAGACGACCACTTTCGCTTGCGGAAAACGCCTGGCGAGGATCGCGGTCTCGACCATGCGATCGCCGCCGCTGTTCAGCTCATAGCCTCCGCGCGCCAGATTGATCGCGCCCTCGAAACCGCCGCCGAGCACGACGATGCCGTCGACCTTGTCCGGCAGCGGCGGCTTGGGAAAGCGTTCCTCCAGCGGATTGAGCATCATTGCGCCAAGCGAGGTCCAGGCCGAAAGCGCGAGCATCAGGAAGGCGAGCACGCTGCCGGTGCCGGCCAGCCGAGGGCGGCGGAAGAGCGCCGCCAGCAGACCGGCGAGCAGCAGGAAGATCGCCAGATTGAGCGGCTGGACGAGAAACCAGAGGATCTTGGAAAGATAATAGAACATCCCTCACCCCATTACGGCGCCGCGCGTCCGTTTGGACGCGCAAAGGACGCCACAACGCTAACGGACTAGATGCGGGACAACGCTACCACCACTTGTCCGGCTGGAACCTGCCCGCGGCCTGTTCGATGACGTGGGCGGTCTGGAACAGCGTTTCCTCGTCGAACGGCCTGCCGATGAGCTGCAGGCCGAGCGGCAGGCCTTTGCCGTCGAGGCCGGCGGGCACCGATATCCCCGGCAACCCGGCCATGTTCACCGTCACAGTGAAGATGTCGTTGAGATACATTTTCACCGGATCGGCGTTCATGTCCTCGTCGGCGACGCCGAAGGCAGCCGACGGTGTGGCCGGGGTCAGGATGACGTCGACACCGGCAGCAAAGACGATCTCGAAATCGCGCTTGATCAGCGTGCGCACCTTCTGCGCCTGCAGGTAGTAGGCGTCGTAGTAACCCGCGGAAAGCACATAGGTGCCGATCATGATGCGGCGCTTAACCTCGCGGCCGAAGCCGGCGGCGCGCGTCTTCTCATACATGTCGACGATGTCCTTGCCGGGCACGCGCAACCCGTAGCGCACGCCGTCATAGCGGGCGAGGTTGGACGAGGCCTCGGCCGGCGCCACGATGTAGTAGGCCGGCAGCGCGTATTTGGTGTGCGGCAGCGAGATATCGACGATCTCCGCCCCGGCATCCTTCAGCCAGGCAATTCCTTTCTGCCAGAGCGCCTCGATATCCTCGGGCATGCCGTCGACACGGTACTCCTTCGGAATGCCGACCTTCATGCCCTTGATCGGCCTGCCGATCACCGCTTCGTAGTCCGGCACCGGCCGGTCGACTGACGTCGTGTCCTTCAGGTCGGAGGAGGCCATCGACTTCAACAGGATCGCGGCGTCGCGCACATCCCGCGCGATCGGACCAGCCTGGTCGAGCGAGGACGCGAAAGCGACCACGCCCCAGCGTGAGCAGCGGCCATAGGTCGGCTTGATGCCGACGGTGCCGGTGAAGGCTGCCGGCTGGCGGATCGAGCCGCCGGTGTCGGTCGCGGTGGCGCCGGCGCAGAGGAAGGCGGCGACCGCGGAAGCCGATCCACCGGAGGAGCCGCCCGGCACCAGCTGGGCGTTATCC
>NZ_RZSF01000547.1:0-2801 GCF_004023325.1 Mesorhizobium sp. M1A.F.Ca.ET.072.01.1.1
ACGCTAACCGGATCGGCCGATGAGCCCACGCACCCGCCACAGTCTCGAGCTTGTGCTCGACAATCTCGTCTGGTTCATGCTGGTCTTCGTGCTGGCCGTGTTCTCGACCCTCATTCCGAACTTCTTCCAGCTCGGGATCTTCGCCAACATCGTCGAGGCATCGAGCGTGCTGGGCGTGATGTCGATCGGCCTGGCGCTGGTCATCATTGCCGGTCACATGGACCTGTCGGTTGAATCGGTCGCGGCGCTCAGCGCCATGGCGGTCGGCATCATGTTCTGCTCGTCAGGCATCGGCCTCGGCCTGCAGTTGCATCCGGACTGGCTGATGGTGCCGGTCTCACTCGCCGCAGCCCTGGCCGTGGGAGCCCTTATCGGCGTCATCAACGGTTTCCTCATCGTCAGACTGCGGATGAGCGCCTTCATCATCACGCTTGCCTCCTATATTTGGGTGCGCGGCCTCGTGCTTGTCGTTTCCGGCGGACGCTCGGCGCAGGATTTGGCGCCGGCCATCCGCTGGTTCGGCATCCAGCGGCTCGCCGGCCTGCCGCTCACCGCCTGGATCGCTGTCGGCTGCTTCGTCGTCTTCTCGCTGATTCTCGCCAAGACGCCGTTCGGCCGGCATCTGGTGATGATCGGTGGCAACGAGACCGCGACCTTCCGTGCCGGCATCCGCGTCAACCGCAACCTGATCATCGCCTTCGTGCTCGCCGGCGCCATCGCCGGCCTCGCCGGCTGGCTGCTCGCCATCCGCACCTCCGGCGCCACCGCCAATCTCGGGGTCGGCCTGCTCTTCAACGCCTTCGCCGCCGTCGTCATTGGCGGCGTCAGCCTGAAAGGCGGCGTCGGCACCCTGCCCGGCGTCTATGCCGGCGTGCTGCTTCTGTCGGCCATCAACACCGCCATCAACCTCATGGCCCTGCCGGCCAACTTCACCCAGGTCATCCACGGCTTGCTGGTGCTGGCGGCCGTGCTTCTCGACGCTTTCAAGCAAACCATTCGCCAAAGACTCGCATGACAGGACGGCTGGCATGACCGGACGCATCCAAGGCAAGGTGGCGGTGATCGTCGGGGCCGCGCGTGGCATCGGCAGGGGCATAGCCCAGCGCTTCGCCGAGGAAGGCGCCAGCCTTGTGCTGGCCGACAGTGAAGCCGAAGCCGGCAGGGCGAGCGCCGACGAACTGGGTGCCGCCTTCATCCGCACCGATATTTCCAAGATGGCCGACGCCGAAGCGGTGGTGGCATTGGCGCTGCAGCGTCACGGCCGCCTCGACATCATCGTCCAGAACGCCGGCATCTATCCCTGGCAACTGATCGAGAACACCAGCCCGGAGGACTGGGACCGGGTCATGGCGGTCAATCTGCGCGGCAGCTTCAACACCGCGCGGGCAGCGCTTCCACCGATGAAGGCTCAGGGCAGCGGTCGCATGCTCTTCACCTCTTCCATTACCGGCCCGCAGGTGAGCAGCCCCGGCCACGGCCATTATTCGGCAAGCAAGGCCGGCATCAACGGCTTCATCCGCGCGGCGGCGCTGGAGTTTTCCGGCTATGGCATCACCGTTAACGGCGTCGAGCCTGGCAACATCCTGACCGAAGGCATGAAGCTTCACCGCGATGCCGCCTTCATCAAGAGCATGGAGGACGCCGTGCCGCTCGGACGTCTCGGCACGCCGCGCGACGTAGCCAACGCCTTCCTGTTCCTGGCCTCCGACGACGCCAGCTACATCACCGGCACGACGATCGTCGTCGATGGCGGCCAGCTCCTGCCCGAAGGCCAGGATTTCCGCCTGACGCCGCCGTGAGTTCTTGATTGTGCCGGGAAACTGGTGGGCGATGACGGGCTCGAACCGCCGACATCTTCGGTGTAAACGAAGCGCTCTACCAACTGAGCTAATCGCCCGCTCCCGGCCGGACCTTTAAGCAGTTAGAGCTCTATTCGCAAGGCCCAATGAACAGCCGGCGCACCCGCTGTCGGACGGATTTCGCCAATGCCGGCGCACTTGTCAAAAAACCTTCTGCTGATTGCTGTTATGCTCACATGCCGCGCTTGACACCCGCAAACGAACCCCTTATCCAGCGCCCCAACGACGAACACGCCTGACACGTGCTCGTCAGTGCGCGGGTGTAGCTCAGTCGGTTAGAGTGCCGGCCTGTCACGCCGGAGGTCGCGGGTTCGAGCCCCGTCACTCGCGCCAGTCTTTTCAAGGGTTTAGGCCCTGCTCTTCAAAAGCTTGAACTTTCATTTTCCGCAGAGTTTCAACTTTTTGTATTCGCTACGGCCAACATTCGCGATCCACCGCGTCTGAATGGGCGACTACGGGAGCCGCTCGTCAGGCGGCCTGTGCTCCACCTTCCCCCTGAACTGCCTCAAGAAGGATGGCTGCCGGTGGGCCATAGCTGACGCGGCCTTTTCAGGATTCGCCGCTTGCCTACTTTCCCGTTCTCCGAAGCAGATCCGATTCAATTTCCCGGCCCTCCACCAAAAAGCGCTGACGTCGTCATTATCGGTGGGGGCGTTATCGGCGTGACGACAGCGCTTTTTCTTGCGCGGCGCAACATCTCGGTGACGCTGTTGGAAAAGGGACGCATCGCCGCCGAACAGTCCTCCCGCAATTGGGGATGGATCCGCAAACAGGGACGCGATGCGGACGAACTGCCGATCGTGATCGAGGCGTCCCGTCGTTGGCGGCAGCTGGCTGAGGAATGCGGCGAAGACATCGGCTTGAAGCAGACAGGCGTGACTTACCTGGCAGGCTCCGACCGCGAAATGGCCCGCTTCGAAAAATTCATGAAGATCGCTGCCG
>NZ_RZSF01000548.1:0-2785 GCF_004023325.1 Mesorhizobium sp. M1A.F.Ca.ET.072.01.1.1
GCGTCTCCACCGAATAGAGCCGCGAGATGACACGCTCGACATTGCCGTCGACGACTGCGGCAGGCCGGTCGAAGGCGATCGCCGCGATGGCGGCCGCCGTGTAGGCGCCGATGCCCGGCAATTCCTTCAATCCGGCCTCGGTGTCGGGAAAGCGGCCGCCCCGCTGCGCCACGAGATCGGCGCAGGCTTTGAGATTGCGTGCCCTCGAGTAATAACCGAGCCCGGCCCAGGCCTTCATGACGTCCTCGGCCGGCGCTGCCGCCAGCGCCTCGACGGTCGGCCATTTCTCGACAAACGTCCGGAAATAGGCTTTCACCGCCTCGACCGTGGTCTGCTGCAGCATGACCTCGGAGAGCCAGACGCGATAAGGGTCGGGTTTTGTCCCGCGCGAGAACGCACTCGGCGTCACGCGCCAGGGCAGGTCGCGGTGATGCGCGTCGTACCAGGCAAGCAGGCGGACGGCGATGCTGCTATCTCCGGATACGCACTTCTCGGCTGCGGCCTTGCGGGTCTGGTCTTGCGGTGCCATTGATCGGGTGAGTTAGGATCGGAGAACGCACATGGCAGGGAAAAGGCCCTTCGGCAATCCCGTTCCGGTGAGCGATCTCGCGACCGAGATCCTCGATCCTGTCCTGAAGAAGCGCGCCGGCATCTCGATCGGGCTGGTGCAGTCCTGGGAAGAGATCGCCGGGCCGCGCCTGGCCAGCCACTCGCGCCCGGAAAAGATCCAGTGGCCGCGCCGCCTGCATGAGGACGATCCGTTCGAGCCGGCGGTGCTGATCATTGCCTGCGAAGGCATGGCGGCGCTGCATCTTCAGCATGAGGCGGGTGAGGTCATCAACCGCGTCAACGCCTTCCTGGGTTTCAACGCCGTAGGCCGCATCAAGATCCTGCAGAAGCCGGTCCTTTCGGCGAAAGCGCGGCCGAAACCGCAACCGCGGCCTCTCAGCGAGGCCGAGAAATCGAAGCTGGCGCGAACGGTCGGCAAGATCGAGGATGATGGCTTGCGCGCTTCGCTCGAGCGGCTCGGCGCGACCATCCTCGGACAAAAAAAGCCCTGAGCATGTCTCCCGAAGTTCCGGCGGTTTCGGGAAAAGACGTGGAGGGCGCTGCAAAATTGTCGTTAATATCGCATATTCGTGATCGCGCCCGAAAAATTTGGCGATTGGATTGGGGATGCCGATGCCTTAATTCGCGCCAACTCTCGCCTTTTCTAGCCCTTGCATTGCAAAATCCAACCGATATCAGGTGATTCGCATGAACCGCTCTTTGTCTCGCAGAAACCTTCTGACCACGCTGGCCGCCGTTCCGGCAGTGGCGCTGCTTGCCGCGTGCAGCGACTCGGGTGAAGAGGCAAAGGCGGCCGATGTGAAGCCCGCCAATCCGTCGACGCCAGCCAAGCCTGCCACGCCCGCGGCCGCTCAGGTGCCGGAAGCGCAGGGCACCGTCGACATGGCGGAACTGCTCAAGCCCGGCGCTTTGCCCGACAAGCAGCTCGGCAAGGACGACGCCAAGGTCACCATCGTCGAATATGCCTCGATGACCTGCCCGCATTGCGCGCATTTCAACGACACAACCTTCCCTGAGCTGAAGTCGAAATACATCGACACCGGCAAGGTGCGCTACATCCTGCGCGAATTCCCCTTCGACCCGAGCGCCGAGGCCGGCTTCATGCTGGCGCGCTGCGCCAAGGACAACTATTTCGCCATGGTGGACGTGTTGTTCAAGCAGCAGCCGAGCTGGGTCGGCGTCAGCAACACCAAGGAAGCGCTGCTGCAGATTTCCAAGCTCGCCGGTTTTACACAGGAGTCATTTGAGGCCTGCTTGACGGACCAGAAGCTTCTGGACGATGTGAGAGCAGTCCAGAAACGCGGAGCGGACGAGTTCAAGGTCGACTCGACGCCGACCTTCTTCATCAACGGAAAGACCTACAAAGGGGCGATGTCGATTGAGGAAATGTCGGCCATCATCGACCCTCTGCTCTGACGTCCAGGCCGCGCCGAAGCTGCTTGACTTCGGCATATTGGTCTTTGCGGAGCGGCGCGAATGAAGTTTTCGCGCCTTCGCCTCCTCGGTTTCAAGTCCTTCGTCGAGCCCGGCGAGTTCGTCATCGAACGCGGGCTGACCGGCATTGTCGGGCCGAACGGCTGCGGCAAGTCCAACCTTGTCGAGGCGCTGCGCTGGGTGATGGGCGAAAGCTCCTACAAGAACATGCGCGCGTCCGGCATGGACGACGTGATCTTTTCCGGCTCCGGCGCGCGGCCGGCGCGCAACACCGCCGAAGTCACGCTCTTCCTCGACAATTCGGACCGCACGGCGCCCGCCGCCTTCAACGACGCCGATGAATTGCAGGTGTCGCGCCGCATCGAGCGCGAGGCGGGCTCGCTCTACCGCATCAACGGAAAGGAAGCGCGCGCCAAGGACGTGCAGCTGCTCTTCGCCGACCAGTCGACCGGCGCTCGCTCGCCCTCCATGGTCGGCCAGGGCCGCATCGGCGAGCTGATCCAGGCCAAGCCCCAGGCGCGCCGGGCGCTGCTCGAAGAAGCCGCCGGTATCTCCGGCTTGCACACGCGCCGGCACGAGGCGGAGCTTCGGCTGAAGGCGGCCGAACAAAACCTCGAACGGCTGGACGATGTCGTCGGCGAGTTGGAAAGCCAGATCGACAGCCTGAAGCGCCAGGCGCGCCTGGGGCTTGGCCTGGATCAGCTCGCCGATGCGGCCCTGGCCGACCATGGAGGGCGAGCGAGCGCCGGTCGACTGGTCGGCGAAGAGCAGCTGCACGTCC
>NZ_RZSF01000549.1:0-2752 GCF_004023325.1 Mesorhizobium sp. M1A.F.Ca.ET.072.01.1.1
ACTTTGAATGGTCATTCGGCGGCGGAACGGCGATGATGATCCAGATCGGCCATCGCGAAAGCCATGACATCGATGTCTTCCTTGATGATCCTCAACTGCTCGGGTTCATGGACCCATCTACCACCTGCACTTTGAAACGATGCCATCAGACTATCTGGGTGACGGGCTTCGGTTTCAGAAGTTCGCATTCGAAGGGATCGGTGAAATCGACTTCATCGCTCGCACACGGGAGAGGCTGGAGAAGCTGAACCCGGAATTTGTCCGCCGCGCCATCGCGCAGCTGATGATCATGCCCGACTACGAAGCGTCGGCTGCCGATAGCCTGGACGCAGCGATCGTGGTGCTCGACGAGGTATTGTCATCGCCTCAAAACCTGGATCGCCTCACCCCAGCGATCAGCCGGGGGAGGGCAGGGGGCTTTCAGAGCCCGGACGCCTTGGTGAGGTTGGTCCGAAACCGATCGCGCCGGCGCTGATATTTGCGGGTCATATCGGCCGAGGCGTGGCCGAGCTGCTTCTGCACGTAGCCCTCCTCGATGTCGGCCAAAGAGGTAAGACCGGCGCGCAGCGAGTGCCCTGAGAAAACGAGCGCGCGCTCCGCTTCCGGACGATCGGAGCGGACGCCGGCGGCAAGCGCGTCTGCCTGACCAGGCGAGCGACATGCTTGTCGCAGAGCCGCTCGACATCGACAGTCCTGTTCTCTTTGAAGATGCGCCCGAAGAGCGGTCCTCTCGCGATGCCGCCAAAGGGGATTCGGCGCAGGCCGAAATCATGGCTGAATGGATCTGGGGGCCCCACGTACCGGGCGTCGTTTCCGTTGGCGCAGCCGGTCGTGCGGGCCAAGTCAGTAACTCATGCATCGCCTGCAAGACCGTCGAACGCCTCGATCAGCGCATCAACAATCGCCTGGCCGAGCGCCTCTGCTGTCTATTTGGGCTTCCTCCCGTTCGGGCCGCGGTGGCGAGTTCCGAACCTTGACCCGTCAGGATTGCATTGGCCCGGTCGATCGCCAATTGCGCGAAATCGTCTCGGCTGTCGACGATCCTGGTTTCCATGGATGCGCGCTCCGACGTTTACGATTTGTTTGCTCAAATTGGGCTAGGGTCAGGGCGCGCGATAGGTATTGCGTTCGCGCCAAAACACTCTTCGATTCTTGCAGCGCCAGGCTTTGGCTCGGCAAGCCGCTCCGCCTCGCGTAGAGTCCGCTGCTGATCCGCGATATAGGCCGATAACCCGTTTTCCGTCGTCGAGACGGATCACGCCGGACCCTTGATGGAAATAAAGTCGTTTTCGATGCAAACGGGAAGGGGAGGGGGCTTGTCCCTATCTCCTACAGGCCACTCGCCTTGGTGAGGTTCACGCGGAACCTGTCTCTGCGGCGCTGATAGCGGCGGGTCATCTCGGCGGAGGTGTGGCCGAGCTGTTTCTGGACATAGCGTTCGTCGACCTCGGCCGAGGACGCCAGGCCGGCGCGAAGCGAATGGCCGGCAAACATCATTCCGCGTTCGCCCTCCGGCAGATCTCCACGCACGCCGGCGGCCAGCGCGGTCCGCTTGACGAGGCGGGCGACCTCCTGGTCGTTGAGCCGATCGGCGCCGACCGCCTTGGCGTGCGCCGTGACACGCCGAAACAGTGGCCCATGGGCGATGGGGGCAAATTTCAGCCAGGTCTCGAGCGCGACCACGGGGCAGGTCGTGTCGGACGAGCCGCGCCCGACCTCGACCTCGCGCCAGCCGGTCTTGCCGCGCAGGCTGACGAGGGCGCCCTTGTCGAGAATCTCCACCCAGCCGCGGCCATCCTCCGTTTGGTCGCTCCCAACATCGAGGCCGACAATCTCGGAACGGCGCAGGCCGCCGGCGAAGCCGAGTGATGACGCCGCTCTTCCGCGACGCTCCCTTTTTCGCGCGGCTTGGCATACTCAGAATCCGCCCGGGTTTTGATGACTTCGGCCAGTTCATCTCTCGACATTGGTTCCGAGCGGCTGCGGACAATGTCAATCATGGCCACGATTAGGGCCGTGCCGATCGACGTCAAACTGTCGTGGCGAGCTAGGCCTCAGAGCATCCTTTCGCCGATGCTGCGATCATCGAACGGCTGCCCTCTTCCGCCTCGCGCTCACCGCCGCGCAACGCTCTTACGGTTTCGTCGGCGCGGACTGCGCCAGGCCTACTCGGCTTCCAGTGCGTAGGAGCCGTTTCCTGGTGAACCTCGTTGTCCGCGTCGGCACGCGGGGTGACGGCCGCATTGCTGAGGTAGGCTGAAGGCTGCAAGTCCTAGATGCCGTAGTACCGCGTGTGGGCGATATTGAGGATGCGATTGACCAAGCTCGAGAAGCTGTGTCCGGTAGCCATCGCGGCTAGGACATAAGAGGAGTGCATACTGAGCCCCGGCATGGAGTTGATCTCGAGGACGAAGGGCTGGCCGAAAGGATCGATCCGGAGGTCGACGCGAGCATAGTCCCGGCACTGGCAGGCACGGAAGGTCGCAACCGAAATATCCCGCAGCACAGTCGCAAGGCTGCTTCCGATTTGTGCCGGGCAAATCTGCGGCGGCGTCGCGGCCGCCACATACTTTGCCTCCCAGGTCATAAGACGCATTTCGCGGTCGCCGAAGTCATGCTCCACCAGAGGCAACACTTCGAGCTCTTCGTTTCCCAGCAAAGCGACCGCGACTTCTCGCCCGTCGATGTATTCTTCCACGAGCGCATCCTGCGCATATTGCGTGACGATCATTTCCACGGCATGCCTCAATTG
>NZ_RZSF01000054.1:0-28217 GCF_004023325.1 Mesorhizobium sp. M1A.F.Ca.ET.072.01.1.1
GGCTTACGCGGCACCGTACCTGCTGACGGTGACATTCGGCCTGCCGCTCGCCGTTCCCGTTCTCCTCACTTCCTTGGCCATCCCGGCGCTTAACCTTCTTGTGCTCGATCGCTGGGTCTTTGCAGAGCGCCGCCTGCGCGATGACGGGCCGTCCTGAGGATCAAAGCGTGTCCAACCGGAAAGATCTCAGCTTGATGGCGCGGTTGTAGATGTTGCTCGCATCGGCGCTTTGCGGAATGCCGTCGCGATAGTCGATGGCCATGTCCAGTGTCGCCTTGCCAGCCAGCACGGCGTGCGGAATGACGAAGGACACAGTTGTCGCCACGTCGCCCGACAGCGTCCCCCGATACACCTCGGCGCCATTGGCCGAGACGACGATCCTCTGCCAGGTCTGCGGCGGGCGAATAACGGCGGCCATTTCCAGCGTTGCCCGAAGCCCGTCGCGGAGCGGCGGCAGGGCAAGGCGCAGGCGAGAGCTCTCGCCCAGCGAATGGGTGCCGTCCGCCACTGGCCCCGACCAGCCGCAGACCATCATGGTGGTTGCTTCCCGGGCGCCGTCGGAGCGGAACGATACGGTCCGGCCTGGCGTGTAGCGCCCCACGGCGTCCCGGTTGAGGCATGTGGTGGTCTTGTCGATGTAATAGGCGCGGTAATCGTCGTTGACATTCGGGCTGAGGGCAAGCGCCAGGATGGCGATCTCGGCTGCCGCAAGCGCGCCCGCCAGCGCGTAGCCGGCACCCAGGATTACCGGCCTGGTCGATTCCGTCAGCTCAGACCAGCGCAAGATAGCCTCCAAGCCAGGCCTCGGTCATGAAGTAGCAGGTGAAGAGGACGACAATCAGCGCAGCGACCAATGTCGCCTTCGAGCCCGACAACAGCACCGCCGTCAGCATCGTCAGCGGCGCGAGGCCGACGACATAGCGGACCATCGAAGCCAGATTCGAGGTCAAAGGCAGGATGATGGACATGGCGCAGAACAGGGCCGCGCCAATTTGCCTGCGCGCCGCGAGCACCGCCGCCAGCGCCAGTCCCACGATTGCCGTCGACGCGCTCCATTGCGGCGCACTGGGCCACCAACCGGCCCCGGGGTGATAGGACAGCCCCGCCCAGAGGAACAGCAGCGGGTTGCCGGCCACGCGCCCGAACGCGCGCTGGACATGCACGAAGGCAAAGCCGTCCCCGACCGTGACGTAAAGGTAGAGCATGTAGGCGAACAGGCCGGCGGGCGAGATGAGTATGGCGATGATGAGATCCGGCCGGCCGAGCAGCCAGCGTGGGAAGCCGATGGCCGACCCGCCCTTGGCGCGATGCTCCTCAAACATGCGAATGACGAGCGCGAACACGGCCAGCACGCCGACGACCCGCGTTGCCGAGAGCAGCGCGCAAGACAACCCCG
Organism: Mesorhizobium sp. M1A.F.Ca.ET.072.01.1.1; assembly: GCF_004023325.1. Classification (NCBI taxonomy): domain Bacteria; kingdom Pseudomonadati; phylum Pseudomonadota; class Alphaproteobacteria; order Hyphomicrobiales; family Phyllobacteriaceae; genus Mesorhizobium; species Mesorhizobium sp. M1A.F.Ca.ET.072.01.1.1. Next base: position 1,397 of record NZ_RZSF01000054.1, read on the forward strand.
CGGCGAGATGATTCGAGCGTTTGAGGGCCAGGAAGAGGCAGGACGTCAAAAGCACGAAGAGCGGCTCGGTGAGGAAGGTGGCAAAATAGAACGAGAACGGGCCGCTCAGCAGGAAGGCGCAATAAAGCACATAGGCCCGCATATTCCTGTCCATGAGCGGCCATGCCACCAGGCACGAGACATAGCCGCACGCCAGCGATGCCGCCGTCGCAATCGCGATCGTGGAGAAGGGCAGAATCGTGCGGACCGCCGCCACCAGCATCGGATAAAGCGGAAAGAACCCCCAGCGCCCGACATTGCTGCGGCCAGGAATGGGAAAGCGCTCATAGCCCTGTTCGGAAATGCCGACATACCAGGAGCAATCCCATTTGCAGAAGGCGCGGGCATAGGCCGCTAGGCTCGGATCCGGCGACACCGATGCGAATGCGGCGTAGCGGATGGCAAGACCGCTCAACAAAAACAGCAGCGGCACTGCCGCCACCGCGATCACCGTGGGGCGCATGCCGCTCTTCGCACGCGCCACATCTTCAACCGCCAAATCCGCCTCCAACCGTCCGGATGGCATCCGCGTCGGGGCCGGCGTCCCTGGCCAACACGCCTCGCCGTTCGACACTGCATACCTAAAGGGGCGGTGGGATTTTTAGTTCCGCTGCACGATATTCCGGCCGTTATGCATCCGGTGGACAATCTGCCGATAGAGGCCGCCGCAGGCGATAGAACAGTCCGGCGTGTGACACGACCAGCCGCTGGCCCCGGTGGAAGCCTCCCTCACACGCTCTTTCAGGGAGAATTGAAACGAAGCAACTCGTGCCAGTAAGCAAACAACACCACCGAGACGTCGTCGGCCTCGGGCCGACGTCTGATGCTGCCGAAGGATTCGAACATGCTAGCGCCTTAGAGCGTAGACATTGTCCATCGAAACGCCACCCAGAGGCAGCGCCATCTCGTCGTCGAGAATCCGAGTGATGCGGGCAAAGCCGACAAAAGCCTTTCTCGCCTCCTCAGCCGACATCTTGCCAGCCATAGCTGCCGAGCAGCAATTCACGGCGCATTGATAAACGGGGCCGCGCCTCCCCGTTGGCCACTTCCGCAGGAACACCATCGCTTCGGAGACGCTGTCGACTTCCTCCAAGGGGTATCCCTGCCCACGCGCGATCCGCACTGGGGTAAAGAAATGCAAGCGATCCATCACTATCCTCCCGGTCGACCGCAAAGCGGCCGAACCCGCATAAACGCATGTCCAGGGCTTTGGTTCCACACAATTTTGGTTGCTGGTCGAAAAAGTTCGGAACCGGACAGGGCGCGATTGGCAAGCCGACTCAAGTAAGGCGATTCCTGTTTTGGCGCGACGAGAAGCGCGATTCTCATTGAATGACTTTAAGGCCAAAGCCGGCAAATGGATTGCTTGTCGGCTCCCCAGCGGCAGGCTTACCCTCACCAGTTAACGCGGGTCGCCGCGTTTTGCAAAAGGGGACAGTTGCAATGACTATACAAGGCGCTTCGCCGGACCTCTACAACGAGGATCTGGCTCCGGCAACAGTCAGGAACTGGGGGCCGTTTTCAATCTTCAACGTCTGGACTTCCGACGTCCACAGCCTCTGGGGCTATTATCTCGCCGCGAGCCTTTTTCTGTTCTGCGGCGGCTTCGTCAACTTCATCATCGCCATCGGCATCGGCTCGCTGATCATCTACTTCCTGATGAACCTTGTCGGCTATGCCGGCGTGAAGACCGGCGTGCCCTACCCTGTGCTTGCGCGCGCCTCCTTCGGCATCTGGGGTGCCAACGTTCCGGCGCTGGTGCGCGCCGTCGTCGCCTGCTTCTGGTATGGCGCGCAGACGGCCGCCGCGTCGGGCGCAATCGTGGCGCTGCTGACGCGGCTGCAGTGGTTCGACGAGTTCAACAGGACCTCGCATCTGCTCGGCCATTCCACGCTGGAGGTGATTTGCTTCGTCGTCATCTGGGCGCTGCAGCTTTTGATCATCCAGAAGGGTATGGAAACGGTGCGCCGCTTCCAGGACTGGGCCGGACCCGCCGTTTGGGTGATGATGCTGATCCTGGCGATCTATCTCTGCGTCAAGTCGGGCACCTTCGCCTTCACCAGCGATATTCCGATGGACGTGCTGCTCGACAGGACCAAGGATGCCGGCGTGCCAGGCGAGCCCGGTTCGTGGACCGCGCTGTTCGCGGTGGCGGCAATCTGGGTAACCTACTTTTCGGCGCTCTACCTCAACTTCTGCGACTTCGCCCGCTACGCGCCCAACAACGCGGCGCTGCGCAAGGGCAACATCTGGGGCCTGCCGGTCAACCTGATCCTGTTCTCGCTGGTCGCCGGCGTCACCACGATCGCCGCCTACGACGTCTATCACGAGGTGCTGCTCCACCCCGACCAGATCTCGGCCAAATTCGACAGCTGGTTCCTGGCGGCCCTTGCCGCGCTGACCTTCGCGGTGGCGACCCTGGGCATCAACGTCGTGGCGAACTTCGTCTCGCCGGCCTTCGACTTCTCCAACGTCTTCCCGCGTCAGATCGACTTCAAGAAGGGCGGCTATATCGCGGCGCTGATCGCGCTGGTGCTCTATCCGTTTGCGCCGTGGGAAGGCAGCGCTGCCTCCTTCGTCAACATCATCGGCGCGACGATGGGGCCGATCTTCGGCGTGATGATGGTCGACTATTATCTGATCCGTAAGGGCGAGGTCGACGTCAACGCGCTCTACCGCGAAGATGGCGAGTTCCGCTTCCAGGGCGGCTGGCACGTCAACGCCTTCATCGCCGCCGGCATCGGCGCGATCTTCTCCTCGATCCTGCCCAACTTCACCAACTGGCTGCCGTCCTGGTGGGGCGTCTATGGCTGGTTCTTCGGGGTCGCGATCGCGGGCGCCGTCTACTATGTGCTGCGCACAATGGCGCTCGGCGCCGGCGCACGCATGGCCAAGGCTTGACACAGTCGGGGCGGCGAAAGCCGCCCCATTTACTTCGTCTCATCTCGGGCCAGCCCATGCGGGCGTCCTTGCGCTCGAAACAGATGCGTCAGGGCAGTTCGAGCTCGGGCTCAATGATGTAGATGGTAGGATCCATTTCTTCAGGAGACACGACGACCACGTCCTTGCCTGTTGCGTCTATATAGCCGTCCGTAACAGCAAAGCCCGCCATAAGCTGGTCGTCCGTGAGAGGATACCAGGAACCGAATTCGTGAGAGTAAGACGCGATAGCCAACCTTGCCAAAATCGCGTTGTTATATAGATCGACCTCGTATTCCTCAGAAAATTTTCCGGCCGAGTATCTCTTATAGCCATCGATATAAGGATCGCGAGAATTCTTACCTCGATACTTGTCGACAATGGCGCCGACGGTGACCTTATCCTTGCTGCCATTAAAGTATATTTTTCGTAGCAGGAATCCCCAAGCGCCTACTCCGTACTCCGGGGCCTCATATATGGCAGTTTGATTTCCATGACGATCCGGCAACGTGCATCCCATATATCCGTTCATGCTGTCTCTCTGCCAATTGGAGATGTTGATGGCACCCGGATTGTTGGTTCGGAGAGCTCTTCGAGTAAGCGTATTTGACGAGTCGTAGTCGGCGTCCGGTTGGCCGCTGAAGAAGTTGCCAAGGCCGGCCAGGCTTCTGAAGTCGAATTGAGTGCCTTGCGCATATTTCGCATCGTCACGAAAAGGCGGATCCAGACGGCGCATGATGTTCGTGTCCCAAAACGGCAACCCCAGCGCTTTGCCGGTCCGAATGCTCACGACACCGTCAGCGGTTATCCCATGCGCCGCCTGGAAGGCCTTCGTGGCGCTCTCTGTTTGCGGGCCAAACAATCCATCAACATCGGAAGAGTAAAACCCTTTGTCCTCGAGCACGCATTGAAGGAGCGCGACCCTGCGATCAGGAACCTGGCTTTTGGTCAATTGAAACACCGGATCCTGCGATCCGCCGGCTGCCCGCCGAACACCGGCAAAGGCGACGAGAAACGGCAGGGTTGAGCTTGCGAGGACGTGCCTTCGTGTCACCGGAAAGGTGGAAGTCTCCGATACTTTCGCAAGAATTCCCGCTTGTCGCTTCTGACCAAGATTTTCGAAGTCGAACATCGCCATTCTCCAAGCCGCCGAGCACCATTTGCTGGCACTAACGCCGTGCTTAGCTAGGCGAGTTCTGCCAAAGCGCTCCACGCCCAGCGATACACCTTGGCTCCGGACCTCATCTTATCGTATCTTTGCCTCGGAACGTAGTTTATGCGGAGGGCGCAAGTTGGAGAGGCGAGTTCCCGTCCGGGTTGAGAATGCTCGTTTAGACGAACTTGCGCTCGCCAACCAACGCCGGCGCTGTGCGCTTCCCCGCCAAGAGCTCCAAAACGCCCTGCGCCCGACTTTTCGATCCTTAACTGCTCACCATGATGTTCGTCCGACCTTTTTCTAAATGTGGAGAATGGCAATGGAAGAGAATGGGTTTCGTCTGATCGTCCGCTGCATCGGTTCCGTCGCCCTGTTTGCTTTTTCCTCCCAAAACGCATTCGCAACCGATAGCGCGCGATGCGTTGCGAACATCGAAAAAGTGATTGCCGATGGGTCGGTTCCGGCGAAGGCAACGCCGCTGCCCTCGGAGCTCAGCGCGAAGCTTGACGCTGCGGTTCGATCCGCGCTGCCCAAGACGGCGGCACCAGGTGTCATCGTCGGCGTGGTGACACCTTCCGGAACATGGAAGGCGGCGTATGGCAAGGCCGACCCTTCCGCCGGCACACCCATGGCTGTGGGGATGCACACGCGCATAGGTTCAGTTACCAAGACATTCACCGGCACGGCGATCATGCAGCTGGCCGAAGCTGGGAAGCTGTCGCTTGACGACAAGATCCAGAAATACGTGCCCGGCATCCCCAATGGCGATCGGATCACGCTCCGCCAGCTCGCCGATATGACCAGCGGCATTGCGAGCTATACCCAAAGTGCAAAATTCCAGGATGTCTTGTTCTCCAAGCCTCAAACGATCTTCACGCCCAAGGAGCTGGTAGCCATCGGCGTGGCAGAATCGCCTCTCTTCGAGCCCGGAGCCTCGTTCAACTATTCGAACACCAACACGATCCTGCTCGGCATGGTCATGGAGCAGGTTACTGGAAAGACCGTCGGCGAGGTTTTCAAGGAGCAGATCTTTGATCCGCTGAAGCTCAAGAATACGTCCTGGCCGGGCGACTCGGTGGATTTGCCGGTGCCCTATGCTCAGGGCTTTACCCTGCAGGGGGATTTTGCCAAGCCGGATGCACCAAGCAACGCGACGAACTGGAACCCATCCTGGGGATGGACTGCAGGGGAACTGATTTCCAATATCGACGATTTGCTGGTTTATGCTCGGGCACTGGGCACCGGGAACGGCTTGCTGGGGGCAGCTGCGCAGAAGGAGCGGCTGACCTTCCCGGGCGCGGCCGGCTACGGGATCGGCGTCGGTTGCATCGGCGGCTGGGTGGGCCATACGGGCGAACTGCCAGGCTACAACACGACCTTGTTTTACAAGGCAGGTGCGGACATAGCCGCCGTGGTCCAGACCAACAGCGACATTGCTTCCGGCGATTGCAAGGCGGAGCCGACGCTGACCGACGATCCACGCGACACGGTCTGCTCTTCGCCTGCAACGCGTGTATTTGTTGCGGTTTCAGAGGCTCTTGGCCAGCCGTATACGCCGCCCAACCCCCACTGAATGCCGGATGAGAGCCGAGACGGCTCGACAATTTTGCAGCGGCTCACCCGTTGTGAGCCGCTCCGTCTCCTCGTTTGAAGCACGGCGGAACTCTGTGTCGGGCTTTCCCGGCATCGCTCTAGTCTAATATGAACCGATGAGTTGGAACAGGAATCGCGTGCCGGTATCGGCCAGCTCTTGGCTGTCTTGGAACGGTATTGCGACTATCGCCCTTGCATTGAGGTGTTGTCCGACAGAAGCTGCCACCCCCACCCCGGCCGAGCCCAGTTCTGCCTCGGTGTAATCCACGCCCGTGTCGTGGTTCCAGATCGCGCCATAGTCGACGAAGGCAAACACGTTCAAATTCGAGAAGGGCGAAGATTCCGGGAGTTGGATGTTTCGCCCCAGTTCCAGCGCGGAGGCTATCCCACTGTCGCCGGAAGCCGCCGAGCCGTCGAAGGCCAGCCCATAGGGATCGCCGCCGAGCACGAGTTGCGCCGCCGATGGAAGCGCCGTGGGCGCATACTGGGCAGCGACGCGAAGACGAATGGTGGTGAGCGAGACGATCTCCTTGCGCAGGTCGAGATCGGCGCGGAAAAACCGATAGTCGTCGGGAACGCCTTCACGCGGCGCATGGGGGTTGCTGCTGTCGCTCGCGCCGAGGGCGTCGAGACCTTGGCCGAAAGTGCCGGTCAACGAAATGGCGCCCTTGTCCAGCTCGCCGATATAGTTCAGGGACGTTGCCAGCCATCGCAGGTCTTCGTCCGTCGCCCTTTGCCCGCTAGCGTCCAGCGAGTTGTCTTTGAAGTTCAGCTCAATCCGGCCGAAAAGACTATGATCGATTGTCCGCAGGAAGGGGTAGTTGGCATAGACTGTCCCGAAGGTCGACTGAATATCGAGTTCGAGGGGCCCGAGATCGCCGCCGGGTTCGGAAGATACATGGCCGAGGCTGTAGCCCACATGCAATCCGTCATACCCTACCGGAACATCCTGCGAGCCGAGGACGAATTTGAGCTCGTCCGGGCTGGCGGGAATGGTGACCCCAACGATTTTCGTCGCCTCAAACAGCCTCAGCGCATCGTTTAAGGTACCGGTGCCGGTCAGCTGGTACGGACCGACCGCGTCGCTGCCAAAATTATCGAATATCCCTGTTGCGCTGGCACGGTTGAAGCTGATGTCCAACTTCAGATCCCCGCCCGCCGAGGGCGTTTCGGGACGCGTGAAGACGCCTTCAATCGTCAGGCCGGCAAGGTCGCTCATCAACAGCAGTACGCGCTCGGCTTCCTTGATGCGGATCGGACGCATGGCTACGATGCGATCGATATAGGGCCGCAGACGTTCCTCGACGTTGGGCACAGCACTCTTGATGGTGACCTTTCGCACGTAGGATTCATACAGAATGATGACCACGTTACCGGAAGAGACGTCCTGCTTGGGCACGACCGCCCACGAGAAATATCCTTCCCGGTGGTAGATGGCGTCGATCCTCTCCGCGATCGCGTAGACTTCTGCGAGGCTGATCCTTTTGTTCAGATCCCCGGCCCAGGCAGCTCGAAGTGTTTCATTTGCGACCGTGACGGCGCCTCGAACCGTTACCGATCGCAAGATGAACTTTATTTTTCGAGCCGCAGCGGGTGGGGTTTCCTTGCGGGCATCGGAAACCGAAAGATCGATCGTGCCGGGCTTTCGCGGGGCCGAGTAGCGCCGGATGATTTCGTTCTGATCCGACACCACCGAACCAATTTGATCGGAGATCGTCTGAGCCTGCGTTGGCCCAACGGTCAGGGCACAGGCAGCAAGAATCGCAAGAATAACGATCGTCGGCTTCACGAGCGCAAGCAGCTCAAGCAATGCTTTGCGGCTAGGCACTTGTAAGCCTGGGTGAGATTTGCTCACAAACTCACGATGCCCCCTGACATGTAGACTTGAGCAAACCTTATCAAATCTCCCGTTTTGCGCCAGCTTCTCGAAAGGAGAATCATCTCCAGATTGCGTGAAGGTGCTTCTCAGCGGCCTTTCATCGGAACGGTCGCCCTGCCTCAGATTTCAGTTTCATCGGAACGGTCGCCTGCCTCAGATTTCGGTGAACGATCGAGGAATCGGATTCGCCCTGCTCCGGCGCGGAGGGTTGAGACTTGAGTAGTCGGGGCGGCGAAAGCCACCCTTATTTCAACCTATTTGGCGACCATCTCGGACAGTCTGCGCACCGTATTCCAGTTGCGCGATGTGCCGATCCCCATGCGCTTGTGGTTTGCTGCGGCGAGCAGCCGCGAGCTTGGCCGCTCGCGCGAAAAGACGACCCAAATATCGCCGTCGACCGACAGCACCTTCTCGTCCGCGGCGGCATAGGCTGTAAGAGCCGCTGCGGCTTCTTCAGGCGCCGGCCGGCGCATCACCCGCACCGCAACCTGATCGCCGGCTTTTGCCGATTCGTCCGGGAACGGATTGGCGGCAGCAAGCTTCAGCCAGTCTTCTGCGTCGCGCACGATGATATCGACATGGCGGCCGAAAGTCTCTTCGAAGGCCTTTTCCAGCCGCCGTTCGAGACCGGAAACGCTGGCCGTCCGCGCCTCGAAGACCAGATTACCCGTGGCGACCAGCGTGCGGACGTTTTTCAGCCCGATGGCTTCGGCCATCGCCTTGAGCTCGGACATGACAACGCGCCGCCCCTCGCCCAGGATGATGCTGTAGAGCAGCGCGACGTAAGTTCGCATGGTCGCCGGCCGATCGTTCAGACCAGCCGCGACTGCTCCACCGCCGCTTCGATGAAGCTTGCAAACAGCGGGTGCGGCTCGAGCGGGCGGCTCTTCAGTTCAGGGTGGTACTGCACGCCGATGAACCAGGGATGGTCGGGATATTCCACCGTCTCCGGCAGCACCCCGTCTGGCGACATGCCGGCAAAGACCAGGCCACAATCCTCAAGCCGCTGCTTGTAGTCGATGTTCACCTCGTAGCGGTGCCGGTGGCGCTCGGAGATCTGCGTGTCGCCGTAGATCTCGGCGATCTTCGATCCCTTGGCGAGGTCGGCTTGATAAGCGCCGAGGCGCATGGTGCCGCCGAGATCGCCGGTAGCCCTGCGCTTCTCCAGCATGTTGCCCTTCAGCCATTCCGTCATCAGGCCGACCACCGGCTCCTCGGTCGGGCCGAATTCGGTGGAAGAGGCATGCTCGACGCCGGCGAGCGACCGCGCAGCCTCGATGCAGGCCATCTGCATGCCGAAGCAGATGCCGAAGTAAGGCACCTTGCGCTCGCGCGCGAACTTCGCGGCCAGGATCTTGCCCTCGGAGCCGCGCTCGCCGAAACCGCCGGGAACGAGAATGCCGTGCACCTTCTCCAGCCACGGCGTCGGGTCTTCCTTCTCGAAGATCTCGCTCTCGATCCAGTCGAGCTTGACCTTGACGCGGTTGGCAAGCCCGCCATGCGACAGCGCCTCGATCAGCGATTTGTAGGCGTCCTTGAGGCCGGTGTATTTGCCGACGACGGCAATCGTCACCTCGCCTTCCGGATTGTGGATGCGGCTGGAGAGCGCCTGCCACGGCTCCATCCGCGGCTTCGGCGCCGGATCGATGCCGAAGGCGGCAAGCACCTCGGAATCCAGCCCTTCCTTGTGATACGCCATCGGCACGTCGTAGATGTGCGGCACGTCGAGCGCCTGGATGACGGCGCTCTCGCGCACATTGCAGAACAGCGAAAGCTTGCGGCGCTCTTCCTTGGGGATCGGCCGGTCGGCGCGCACCAGAAGGATGTCGGGCGCAATGCCGATGCCGCGCAATTCCTTGACCGAATGCTGCGTCGGCTTGGTCTTCAATTCGCCGGCGGTAGGGATGTACGGCATCAGGGTGAGATGCACATAGACCGCGTTGTTGCGCGGCAGGTCGTTGCCGAGCTGGCGAATCGCCTCCAGGAACGGCATCGCCTCGATGTCGCCGACCGTGCCGCCGATCTCGCACAGCACGAAGTCGTAATCGTCATTGCCCTCGAGGACGAAGTGCTTGATCTCGTCGGTGACGTGCGGGATCACCTGCACCGTCGCGCCGAGATAGTCGCCGCGCCGCTCGCGCTCGATGATGTTCTTGTAGATGCGGCCGGTGGTGATGTTGTCCTGCTGGTTGGCCGAGCGGCCGGTGAAACGCTCATAATGGCCGAGATCGAGATCGGTCTCGGCGCCGTCGTCGGTCACGAACACTTCGCCATGCTGATACGGCGACATCGTTCCGGGGTCGACATTGAGGTAGGGATCGAGCTTTTTTATCCGCGCGCGATAGCCACGCGCCTGCAGAAGAGCCCCAAGAGCTGCTGCGGCGATGCCCTTTCCGAGTGAGGAAACCACGCCGCCTGTGATGAATACATATCGCGCCATGGGAGTCATCGCTTAACGCGGCCTGATTGATTCCGCCAGAGAAAAAACCGCCGCGAAGGCTTTTTCCCAAAATGGCGCTGGTGCCCGGAGGAGCATTCTCTGAAGCATGCCGCCCAAAACTGTGCAGTGGTTTTGGGAGAACGGCAGGCAGCAGAACAAAGACTCGAAAGCGCGGCGCCAGCATCTTTCAACGCGACGCGCTTCGATCAAAGAAAAAGGGCCGGTGGTGCCGGCCCTTTCGGCAGTTGGCTTGAACGCGTTAGATAATAACGACCTTGGTGCCGACCTTGACGCGGCTGTAGAGATCCATGACGTGCTCGTTGATCATGCGGAAGCAGCCGTTGGAGGCGCTGGTTCCGATCGACTGCGGTGCAATGGTGCCGTGGATGCGCAGATGCGTGTCCTTCTTGCCGTCATAGAGGTAGATGGCGCGCGCGCCGAGCGGGTTTTCGCCGCCACCGGGCATGCCGTCCTTGTACTGGCCATAGTGCTTCGGCTCGCGCTTCTGCATGTCGAGCGTCGGGATCCAGCGCGGCCATTCCTGCTTGTCGCCGACGGCCACCGTCCCCTTGAACTGAAGGCCTTCACGGCCGACTGCGATGGCGTAGCGGCGCGCGGTGGAAAACGATTCGACGAGGTAGAGACGGCGAGCAGTCGTGTCGATGACGATCGTCCCGGGCTCATAGCCGGTGAAGGCGACGTCCTGCGGCACGAACTCCGGCTTCACCTTGAACGGCCTCTTGGCATCCTTCTTGGCGAGCGCCGAATCAAGCGCGCGGGTCTCCGGCAGATAGTTGATCGAGGTCACCGAGGACCCCCCGAACAGGCCGGCGAACAGCCCGCCGCTGCTCGCCCGCTTCTGGCCGGGCTGTTCGCTGCGCAACTCACCGTTGTTGCCGGTGGCCGTGATGTTCATCGCGTCGGCCGGGATGGGCTCCTCGGCCTGGAGCGAGGCGATCGGCGCCACGGGCATGATCGGTTCGATGATCTTGACGGTCTTCTTCCCGGGCTTCGCATCAGCCACTTCGGCCGGCGCGGCCGAACCCTTTTTGGAGAGCCATTCCTGACGCGCCGCATCCGCCTTGGCCTTGGCCGCCTCGCGCATCGCCAGCTTGCGGGCTTCGAGCGCCTTTTGCTTGGCCGCTTCCTTGTCGGCAGCGATCTTGGCCTCGAGCTTTTCGATCTGCGCGAGGTCGTCCGGAGTCGGGTTTTTCTTCTTCTTGAGAAGCCTCAGCTGCGATGCGTCGCTCTTGGCGGCGACGGGAATTGCGTCGGTCTTCTCTACCGACGGCGAAGCGGCCAGGTTTGCCGGTGAGGCAAAGGCCGCGGAGCCCATGCCGAATACGGCACAGAATCCCAAAAGGATGAAGCTGCGAAGCTGCATGGCGAAGATCCGATTTTCTATGCTAGTTGCCCAACGGCGTCGCCCGGCGCCCCCCAAGGACGCCGAAAAGTGCCGCGCGCAATCTATAATCGATTAGCCAGCGCACCCTCAAGCTGAGCGACGTGTTACATTTGGTTGAATCTTCGTGATCGAGCGGCATTTGCCGCGACTGTGTTCAAAGAACAACAGATCGCGGCGGCAATGCTTGTCCGGCTACTGGTTCGGAACCTGCGGGGTGACCGGCAAGGTAACGCCATTCGCGGCCGGCGGCGTGGTCGGATTCGCGGGCGCCGGTGCTGCGGGAGCAGTGGCCGGAGCCGTGGAGGCGCCGCCATTCGTCAGCGGCGTCGTGGTTGTCGTGCCGCCCGACGGGGCGGCCGGCGCGGTGCCGCCAGCCGGAGCCGCCGGCTGCGAGCTGCCCACCGGACCGGTGGCGCCCGGCAATTGGTTGAGCACGCCCTTGCCGGCATTGCCCGAGGTCGAAACCGGTGCCCTGTCGAGGATGTCGATCGGCTTCTCGCCGTAGCGGGCAAGGATGGAGAGCGCGAGCGAGGTCACGAAGAAGGCCGCGGCCAGGATTGCAGTCGCGCGGGTAAGCGCGTTGGCTGCGCCCCGCGCCGTCATGAAACCGGAACCGCCACCAATGCCGAGACCGCCGCCTTCGGAGCGCTGCAGCAGCACCACGCCGACAAGGGCGAGCACGACCATAAGATGAACGACGATCAGTACCGTTTCCATAATTTATCCTGGCGAGGCCTTGCGCGACCGCGCATACGACCGGTGATTTGGAGGCGGTTCCTTACAATGCTTTGGCGGCATTTCCAAGCCCGTGGCCGGGAATATGGGGAGCAATCCGGCCATTGCAACGATTTGGGCCGCGCCCCTGCCGCCGTCTGCGGCTATGACATGTGCATATAGGCTTCGGCAATGGCGAGGAAGTCGGCCGCCTTCAGGCTTGCGCCGCCGACCAGCGCGCCATCGACATTCTCGACGCCGAGCAGCTCCACAGCATTGGACGGCTTGACCGAACCGCCATAGAGAATGCGCATTCTGGCCGCGGCATCGCCGAGCAGCGCCGTCAGCTTGCCACGGATATGGGCATGCGCCTCGGCGACGTCGGCCGCGGTCGGCGTCAAGCCGGTGCCGATGGCCCAGACGGGCTCGTAAGCGATGATGGTGTTGGCGGCGGTGGCGCTCGCCGGCACGGAACCGTCGAGCTGCCGCGACAGGACATCGAGCGTCGCGCCGGCTTCACGCTCGGCGCGCGTCTCGCCGATGCAGATGATGGCCACCAGCCCTGCCCGCCAGGCGGCCGAAGCCTTGGCATTGACGATCGCATCGTCGTCGCCGCATTGCTCGCGCCGCTCGGAGTGGCCGACGATGACATGGCTTGCGCCGGCATCCTTCAGCATCTCGGCCGAAATCTCACCCGTATAGGCGCCGCTCTCCTTGGGGTGGCAATCCTCGCCGCCGGCGCGAACCGGTGTCCGCGAAAGGATCTCTGCGGCCTGGTGAAGCAAGGTGGCCGGAACGCAGACCAGGGCTTCCGTCTCCGCATCGAGGCCGCTCATGAAGCCGTTGCCGATCATCCTCAACTCGTTGAGCGAGGCGCTGGTGCCGTTCATTTTCCAGTTGCCGGCAACGAGCGGACGGATTCCAGGGGTCATGGCGTCGAGTTCTCCAGGCAACATAAGGCAGCGCCCTCACTACCAAAATCGGGCCACAAAGCAATCGACAGTGGGCCGGAAGGACGCTATTGCGCTTGTTTCAGAGTCGGCGCATGCGAAAATGCGCAAAGATCGGAAGTGGGCATGCTTGGTATTTTGAGAAGCGCGGCGGGCACCTGGGTCGCGAAAGCTTTGCTGTCCTTGCTGGTGGTGAGCTTTGCCGTCTGGGGTATTTCCGGGCGCCTGTCGGGAAGCTTGGCTGGCCATCATTCGGTGATTACCGCCGGCGGCACCACGGTTTCGATCAACGAATACCGCCTCGCCTACGATCGCCAGATCAACCTGCTGTCGCAGCAATATGGCCAGCGCATCACGCATGAACAGGCTAAGCTGCTCGGCCTCGACAACCAGGTTCTGGCGCAGCTCGTCTCCGGCGCCGTTCTCGACGAGCAGGCTCGCAAGCTCGGGCTTGGCCTTTCCAAGGACCGGCTGGCCGAGCTGACGCGCGAGGATCCGGCCTTCAAGGGTCCAGGCGGCCAGTTCGACCGCAGGACCTTCGAATATCTGCTGAGCCAGATCGGCATGCGACCCGAGGACTATCTGAAGAACCGCTCGCAGGTGGCGGTCCGCCAACAGATCGTCGAGGCGATTTCCGACGGCCTCAAGGCGCCGCAGACCTTCCTGAAGGCGGTCGCGCTCTATCGCGGCGAGGACCGCACGATCGACTATCTCGTCCTGCCGAAGACACTCGTCCAGCCGATCGAGGCGCCGTCCGACAGCGCGCTGAAAACCTATTTCGAAGCCAACAAGAAGAACTACGCGGCGCCGGAATACCGCAAATTCTCCTATATCCGGCTTGAGCCGCAGGACATCATGGACCCGACGGCGGTGACCGATCAGCAGGTCGCTGACGACTACAACAAGAACAAGGCGCGCTATACGACACCCGAAATGCGCACCATCGAACAGCTGGTGTTCAAGACGCCGGACGCGGCCAAGGCGGCATTTGACTCCCTGAAGGCCGGCGCCACCTTCGACAAGATCGTCACCGCAGAGGGCAAGACGCAGGCCGACACCGTGCTCGGCACGCTGGCAAAGGACAAGATCGCCGACAAGGCGGTGGCCGACGCAGCCTTCTCGCTCAACGTCAACGAGGTCAGCCCGGTGGTTCAGGGCGCCTTCGGCCCGGTGCTCTTGCGCGTCACCGAAATCAAGCCGCAGGTGGTGAAGCCGCTTTCGGAAGTGTCCGACCAGATCCGCAAGGATCTTGCGCTCGGCGAGGCAAGCCGCGTCCTGCTCGACGTCCACGACAGCTACGAGGACACCCGCGCTTCCGGTGCCTCGCTTGCCCAGGCGGCCGACAAGCTAAAGCTCAAGGTCGTCACCATCGACGCCATCGACCGCACCGGCCAGCGGCCGAACGGCACGATCGTCAACGACTTGCCGCAATCGGCGGACCTCATCAAGGCCGTCTTCGAGGCCGAGCCGAACACCGAGAATGAAGGCCTGACCACTGCCGCCAACGGCTTCGTTTTCTATGAAGTCCAGTCGATCACGCCGGCGCGCGACCGCACGCTGGACGAGGTTCGCCAGAAGGTGGTGGCCGACTGGACCGCGGCCGAGACCGACAAGCGGCTCATCGCCAAGGCCGGCGAGTTGGAAAAGCGCCTCAAGGCCGGTGCGACGCTCGACGTGATCGCGGGCGAGCTTAAGCTCGAGAAGCAGACCAAGCGCGGCCTGAAGCGCGACGCCGACGATGCCGATTTCGGCAAGGAGGGCGCGGCGGCCATGTTCGGCGTCGGCGAAGGCGGCACGGGCCTGATCCCCTCGCCCACCGGCGACGGTCAGATCCTGTTCAAGGTTGCCGAAGTCTTCGAACCTGCCGGTGCCGATGGCAGCTCTGTCCCGGAAGACGCGCAGAAATCTTTCAGCGCCGGCATATCCGACGATCTGCTCGATCAGTTGGTGGCGCAGCTGCAGTCGCAATATGACGTTCGTATCGATCCGGCCGCCGTTTCCCAAGCACAGACACGATGAGCGCGCTTAAGACATATATTGCCAAGGTCGCGACCGGCACCGCGCTCTCCTTCGAGGAAGCGCGCGAGGCCTTCGACATCATCATGTCGGGCGACGCGACGCCGGGGCAGATCGGTGGCTTCCTGATGGCGCTGCGCGTGCGCGGCGAGGCCGTGAGCGAGATCTCCGGCGCGGTCGCCACGATGCGCGCCAAGATGCTCCGCGTCGAAGCCCCGCGCGGCGCCATCGACATCGTCGGCACCGGCGGCGACAATTCGCATTCGGTCAACATTTCGACCGGATCGGCATTCGTCATCGCCGCCGCGGGTGTCCCGGTGGCCAAGCACGGCAATCGCGGCCTGTCCTCGCTGACCGGCGCGGCGGATGTGCTGATGGCGCTCGGCGTCAAGGTCGACATCGCACCGGACACGATCGGCCGCTGCATCCAGGAGGCCGGCGTCGGCTTCATGTTCGCGCCAGCGCATCATCCGGCGATGAAGCATGTCGGTCCTGTCCGGGGCGAGCTCGGCACGCGCACTATCTTCAATCTGCTCGGGCCGCTGTCGAATCCAGCCGGCGTCGGCCGGCAGATGGTTGGCGTCTTCCTGCCCGAATGGATCATGCCGGTAGCTGAGACGCTGAAGGCGCTGGGCACCGATCATGCCTGGGTCGTGCACGGCGACGGTTATGACGAGATCACCACCACGGGCGAGACGCAGGTCGCAGAGCTCGCCGGCGGCGAGATCCGCACGTTTACCCTCACTCCGGAAGCAGTCGGACTGAAGCGGCATAACAAGGAAGACCTGCGCGGCGGCGAAGCGGCCTACAACGCCAGGGCATTGCGCGATATGCTGGGCGGCGCTGCCGGCGCTTATCGCGATACCGTGCTGATGAATGCCGGCGCCGGGCTGGTGGTGGCCGGCAAGGCAACGACGCTCGGCGATGGCATCGAGGCAGCAGCGCAGGCCATCGACAGCGGCCGGGCGCTGGCGGTGCTCGACAAGCTCATCGAGATTTCGAACGGTTAGAATTTTGTCCGATATCCTGCGCAAGATCGAAGCCTACAAGCGCGATGAGATCGCCGCCGCGAAGCTCAGCGCGCCGCTTGCCGAGGTCAAGGCGAAGGCCAAGGATGCGGAACCCCCGCGCAGCTTCCTTGCGGCGCTTGAGGCCAAGCGGAAGGCCGGCGGCTTCGCGCTGATTGCGGAGATCAAGAAGGCCAGCCCTTCCAGGGGCTTGATCCGCGCCGACTTCGACCCGCCGGCGCTCGCCAGGGCCTACCAGCAAGGCGGTGCTGCCTGTCTTTCGGTGCTGACCGACGCACCGTCCTTCCAGGGCGCGCCCGGCTTTCTGACCGCAGCGCGCGCCGCCGTTAGCCTGCCCGCCCTGCGCAAGGATTTCCTCTTCGACCCGTATCAGGTTCATGAAGCCCGCGCCTGGGGCGCGGACGCGATCCTCATCATCATGGCGAGCGTCGACGACGCCTTGGCCAGTGAATTGGAAGCCACGGCCTTCGATCTCGGCATGGACGCGCTGGTCGAGGTGCATGACGGACAGGAGATGGAACGCGCGCTTCGCCTCTCGTCGCGGCTGATCGGCATCAACAACCGCGATTTGAGAACCTTCGAAACCAGTCTCGACGTTTCCGAGCGGCTTGCCGCCATGGTCCCGGCCGACCGGCTGCTGGTCAGCGAGAGCGGCATCCTCACCCATCAGGACTGCCGCCGGCTGGAAAAGAGCAAGATCGGCACCTTCCTGGTTGGCGAAAGCCTGATGCGGCAGCCCGACGTGGCCGCCGCGACCGCCCTTCTGCTGACGGGCAAGGCGCCGGCCGAGGCCGTTTGAGGATGCCTGCGCTTACGCATCTCGGCGCCAAGGGCGAAGCCAACATGGTCGATGTCGGCGGCAAGGCCGAGACGACGCGCACGGCCATCGCCGAAGGGTATGTCACCATGCAGCCGGAAACGCTGGAGATGATCCTGGCCGGCGACGCCAAGAAAGGCGACGTGCTTGGCACGGCGCGCCTCGCCGGCATCATGGCGGCCAAGAAGACGCATGAGCTCATCCCGCTTTGCCATCCCCTCCTTCTGACCAAGGTTGCCGTCGAGATCGAGCCCGATCACGCGCTTCCCGGCCTGAGGGTCACCGCGCTTGCCAGGGTTACCGGCAAGACCGGGGTCGAAATGGAGGCGCTGACCGCGGCGTCGGTTGCCTGCCTCACCATCTACGACATGGCCAAGGCAGCGGACCGCGCCATGGCAATTTCCGGCATCAGGCTGGTCGAGAAGACCGGCGGCAAGTCGGGCGACTACAAGGCAGGTCCTTAGCATGGCTTTGCTTCCGGTCGCCGAGGCGCTCCAACGCCTGTTGGACGGCGCGACCGCGCTGCCAGGCGAAAGCGTGCCGCTGGCCGACGCGGCCGGCCGGGTCCTGGCCGACCCCGTGGTGGCTCTGCGCACCCAGCCGCCCTTCAATGCGTCGGCGATGGACGGCTACGCCGTACGGGCCGCCGACGTAGCCTCGGCGCCGGCCCGGCTCTCCGTGATCGGCATGGCCCCCGCCGGGCGTGGCTTCACCGGCTCTGTCGGCAAGGGCGAGGCCGTGCGCATCTTCACCGGCGCGCCGCTCCCCGAAGGCGCCGATACCATCGTTATCCAGGAGAATGTCCGCGATCTCGGCGGCGGCGGCATCGAAGTGACCGAGCCGACCGCGGAGGGACGAAACGTCCGTCGCCGCGGCCTCGACTTCTGCGAGGGCGACCTGCTCCTCGAAAAAGGCCGCCAGCTCGATCCGGCGGCGCTTTCGCTGGCGGCATCGGCCAACCATCCGAGTCTCAACGTGGTGCGGCAGCCGCTGCTCGCCATCATCGCCACCGGCGACGAATTGCTGCCGCCGGGCAGCGCGCTCGGCCCCGACCAGATCATCTCGTCGAATGCCTATGGCGTCACAGCTACGGCCCAGTCGGTCGGCGCGCGCGCGCTCGACCTCGGCATCGCCGCCGACCGCAAGGACGCGATTGCGGCCCTGGTCAAGAAGGCGGTCAAGGCCGGCGCCGACGTCATCGTCACGCTTGGCGGCGCCTCCGTCGGCGACCACGACTTGATCCATGACGTGCTGACCGGCGAAGGCATGCAGCTTGACTTCTGGAAGATCGCCATGCGTCCCGGCAAGCCGCTGATGTTTGGCCGGCTCGGCGACATTCGCTGCATCGGCCTGCCCGGCAATCCGGTCGCAAGCCTGGTCTGCTCGCAGCTGTTCCTGAAGCCGCTTCTGGCGCGGCTGGGCGGCCGGTCCTGCCGGCAGGAAATCCGCACGGCCCGGTTAGGCGTCGCAATGCACGCCAACGATCTCAGGCAGGACTATGTGCGCGCCGTGGTCCGCGAAGATGCGGGGGCGTTGATCGCAACACCGTTCGGCATCCAGGATTCCTCGATGTTGAGGTTGCTCGCCGATGCCAATGGCCTGATCGTGCGCCCACCCTTCGCACCGGCGGCTGAAGCCGGCGAGGAGTGCAGCGTTCTGATGTTACGCTGAACAAAACGTCAACACATTCACTAAACTTTAAACGGTTGCGGAACACAACTGGAACAGATAGTGTTTGTTCTGGGTTTGTTTTTCGATTCTGGTTTCAGAACCCATGGGGGCCGCCATGCTGACGCGCAAACAACATGAACTGCTGATGTTCATCCATGAACGGCTCAAGGAAAGTGGCATTCCGCCGTCTTTCGACGAGATGAAGGAAGCGCTCGACCTTGCCTCGAAATCGGGCATCCACCGCCTGATCACGGCGCTGGAGGAGCGCGGTTTCATTCGCCGGCTGCCGAACCGGGCGCGTGCCCTCGAAGTGTTGCGCCTGCCTGACTCGATCGCGCCCGGCCTCAATGCGGCGAAGAAATTCTCGCCGAGCGTCATCCAGGGTGGCCAAGGCAATCTCGGCCGCCAGATCAAACCGGCGGCGCCCGCCCGCACGCCGACGCCCAGCAATGACGACGACGCCGTTTCAGCCGTCTCCATCCCGGTGATGGGTCGCATTGCCGCCGGCGTGCCGATCGACGCCATCCAGCACCAGACGCATTCGATCACAGTGCCGCCGGACATGATCGCGGGCGGCGAGCACTACGCGCTCGAGGTCAAAGGCGACTCGATGATCGAGGCCGGCATCTTCGATGGTGATACGGTCATCATCCGCAACGCCAGCACTGCGAGCCCCGGGGAGATCGTCGTGGCGCTGGTCGACGACGAGGAGGCGACGCTGAAGCGCTTCCGCCGCAAGGGCGCCTCCATCGCGCTCGAGGCTGCCAATCCGGCCTATGAGACCCGCATCTTTGGTCCCGATCGCGTCAAGGTTCAAGGCAAGCTGGTGGGGCTCATCCGCCGCTACTGAGGGGGCTGCGGCTTGGCTTCCGGCTTCTCGGGCTTCTTGTAAGGCGCTAACCCCCTCGCCTCACGCGAGTAGCGCCGCTGTTCGTGCCAAGGGCGGTACGGTTTTTCGACGGCGTATTGAATGGATGCTCGCGCCGTCGCCGATTGCGGATCGAAGAAGACGGCGGCACTGCCGTCGCGCGCGAGCTGCCGCTTGGTGACGACGAGGATACGTGGATCGCGGCAGGGATTGTAGGCCGTGGCGTCGTTGATGACGATGAGGTCTGCAAAGTCGCAGGCAGGTCGGGAAGCTTCGCGGTTCTCGGCGAGCGCGACGATCGCGCCCGATGGATGCCGGCCAATGCAGAGATCGCCCGTGCAGTAAAAGGGCGATCCAGGCGGCAAGTCGACGGGATCGGCTATGTCCAGCGTGCCCTTGGCGAATGTCTCCGGCGGCACGATCGTTTCGGCCTTGAGCGCGCGTTTCCAGTTATCGGTGGTGAACTCGTTGGAGCGGGCACGATTGACGGCGAGTTCGCCGCCGCCGATCGGCATCGCCACCAGATGCGCGTCCTCCGAGATCAGCAGGTCCGGCGTGCGCACCTGCGGGATGATCATGACGGCCGCGACTGCCAAAGGAATTGCGGCCAGCCTCAGCCAGGTAGTCGCCATCGTGGCGATGACGAGCGCGATCGTCGCCAGCAGCACCGAATGGATCGAGATCAGGCCCACGGCATCGACCGGCGACCACTCCGAAAGCCACGCCGAGATCGCGATCATCGCCGTCAGGCCCTTGCCCATCAAATAGAGGAAGGGCCCGTCGAAGCCGAACGGCATCATGACCGCGCTGGCGACGGCGAGAAACATCACGACCGTGACGATCGGCATGATCGCGAGATTGGCCAGCAGGCTGAGCGGCGAGACGCGCTGGAAATGCCAGATGGCAAACAGCGCTGTGGCACTTCCGGCAATGATCGACGTCATTGCGGCGCCACCTGCTCCGACTGCCAGTTTATGCGACATGAACCGCAGGAACGAACGCTTTGCCGGCGGCGCTCTCACCTTGCCGGCGCGGTAGTCGGACCAGCCGGCATAGGCGCCGACAAGAGCGGCGGTTGCCGCGAACGACATCTGAAAGCTCGGGCCAACCACTTCATGCGGCGACACCAGAATGACGGCGATGGCCGAGATCGCCAAGTTGCGCATCGTCAGCGCGGCGCGGTCAAAAAGCACGGCGATCAGCATGACGGCCAGCATGATGAAGCTTCGCTCGGCGGCGACCACCACGCCGGAGATGACGAGATAGGCGGCGATCGACATAAGCGCGATTGCCGCGGCATGTTTCTTCACCGGCCGGCGTGACGAAAAATCCGGGAACAGCGCAAAGGCGCCGCGCAGCAGAAGCATGACCGTGCCGGCGACCAGCGCCATGTGCAGGCCCGAAATCGAGATGATGTGATAGATGCCGGTCCGCCGCATCGCCTCGTTGATGTCCTCCGGAATGCCGGCGCGCACGCCGACGATCAGTGCGGCGGCAATTTCGCCTTCGGGTCCGCCGACGGTGCTTCTGATGTGGTCGGCAATGTTTTCGCGCGCGTTCTCGATGGCCGAGGCGATGCTCGTCTGAGCGATCGGGTCCGTTGGCGAAATGACTTTCGGGTCGCCGAGGAAAAATCCGCTGCCGCCGATGCCGGAAAAATAGCTGTCGAAGGAAAAATCATAGCTTTCGGGACGGACCGGCCCGGTCGGCGGCAGGAGCCGTGCGTAACCCGTAACCAGCGATCCGGCCTTCATGCCGGCCGGGATCCTGCGTGCCGAGAGCCTGACGCGATCCGGCGCGTAGCGCAGCTTTGGATGCGCTGTCGAGACGAGATCGATGGTCAGCCTGACGCGGCCATTGGCCATTTCCTCGGCGACGGCGACGCGGCCTGTCAGCCGCGTCTGGATTTCGGAGCCGAGCATCGGTGTTGCGGCGCGCCAGGTCTCGACCTTCGCGGCGACGAAGCCCAGCGCGCAAAACAGAGCCGCCATAAAGACCAGGTGTGTCTTCAGCCAGGGACGCGAAACGGCCGCGCATAGAGCCATCAGCGCCACCGCCGCCAGCGGTCGGTAAAGATCCGGCTCGGCGCTCAAGGAATAATAGAGTATCACGCCGGCGGCCAGGAACACCGGCACCAGCAGGAAGCCGATGCCGCGGTCGAGCTCGGTGGAGGCTGCCTCGGCCACACCCCGGCGAAACGCGGAAAACGAGGCACGGCGGAACCGCCTGCGGATTAAGTCGATGGCTGCCGGCGGACGAGCTTGTAGCGAAGCATCGCCGTCCGGCGGCAAAATTTCGGCGGCCGGACGCGGCACTGGAACCAAAACCGGTACAGCCTCGGCAGGCACGGTGGCGGCAAACAGCAGGCGCTCGCTCACGCCAGCCGTCGTCTCCTCGCCCTCCTCCGCACCCCGGCCACGTCCAGCCATCGGGTCTGCCCCTTGCGCCCCAGACCTCCTATGCTACATGAACGCCCACCGCGCGAAAGTCCGCGCAAACATGCCCGCTTCAGTGCTTCTTCCGAGAGTTCCATGTCCGACAAGGTCGTCACCCGCTTTGCCCCCTCGCCCACCGGCTATTTGCACATCGGCGGCGCGCGCACGGCGCTGTTCAACTGGCTCTACGCCAGGCACACGGGCGGCACGATGCTGCTGCGCATCGAGGACACCGACCGCGAGCGCTCCACCGAAGCGGCGACGGCCGCTATCCTGGACGGGCTGACCTGGCTCGGCCTCTCATGGGACGGCGAGGCCGTGTCGCAGTTCGAGCGCGCGCCGCGCCACCGTGAGGTGGCAGAGGAGCTCGTACGGCTGGGCAAGGCCTATTTCAGCTATGAGACGCCTGCCGAGCTGGAGGCGATGCGCGAGGCGGCGCGGGCCAAGGGGCTGCCGCCGCGCTACAATGGCCAGTGGCGCGACCGCGAGCCCTCCGAGGCCCCTCCCGGCGTCAAGGGCGCCATCCGCATCAAGGCGCCGACCGAAGGAGAGACCGTCGTGCACGACCGCGTGCAGGGCGAGGTGCGATTCCCGAACAAGGACCTCGACGACTTCATCATCCTGCGCTCGGACGGCAACCCGACCTACATGCATGCCGTCGTCGTCGACGATCACGATATGGGCGTCACCCACATCATCCGCGGCGACGATCACCTGACCAACGCCGCGCGCCAGACCGTAATCTATAACGCCATGGGCTGGACCGTGCCGTCGATGTCGCACATCCCGCTGATCCATGGTGCCGACGGCGCCAAGCTGTCGAAGCGCCACGGCGCGCTCGGCATCGAGGCTTATCGCGCCATGGGCTATCTGCCGGAGGCCCTGCTCAACTATCTGGCCAGGCTCGGCTGGAGCCACGGCGACGACGAGGTGATGTCGATCAAGGATATGATCTCCTGGTTCGACATCGGCGACGTCAACAAGGGCGCCGCCCGGTTCGACTTCGCCAAGCTCGAGGCGCTGAACGGCGTCCATATGCGCAAGATGGACGACAAGGCGCTCTTTGATGTTCTCGTAGCCACCCTGCCCTATCTCGAGGGTGGCCCGGCGCTCGCGGCCAAGCTCGACGACAGGCGCAAGGCACAGCTGCTTGCCGCCATGCCGGGCCTCAAGGAGCGGGCAAAGACGTTGGTCGAGCTTGTCGATGGAGCCGGCTTCCTGTTCGCCGAGCGGCCCTTGCGGCTCGACGAAAAGGCTGCGGGGTTGCTTGGCAGCGACGCCCGCGCCATTTTGCGCGGCGCCCATGCCGCGCTCGCCGCGATCTCCAGCCAATGGAGCGCCGCGACCGCGGAAGCCGCTATTCGCGATTTTGCGCAGGCAGGCGGCCATAAGCTCGGCGCCGTGGCTCAACCGCTGAGAGCCGCGCTCACCGGCCGCAGCACCTCGCCCGGCGTGTTCGATGTGCTCGCTGTGCTCGGCCGTGAGGAGAGCCTGGCGCGGGTTGCGGATCAAATCGATTAGGAGCGAACTGGCCCAAGAAGATTGGCATTGAAAGGTGTGTTTCGCAGTGCAACATTAGGCCTTGGCCCAATCTGGCACGCACCTCCTAAAATGCGGTGGCAAGTTCGCGCATTCCGGTGATTTCGACGTGTCGTTTGCAGGAATTGCCTTGCCGGCATGAGAAAACATAAAGGAGTTTGCAATGAGCGAAGCTGCGACAAAACTGGAATCGGGCGGCAAGGCGCGCGAGTCGACCGCAAGGCTCGAGCTCGCCGGCAAGACGCATGAATTCAAGGTGCGAAGCGGCTCGACCGGGCCCGACGTCATCGACATCGGCGCGCTGTACAGCACCACCGGGGCCTTCACCTACGATCCCGGTTTCACCTCGACGGCAAGCTGCGAGTCGGCGATCACCTTCATCGACGGCGACGCCGGCATCCTGCTGCATCGCGGCTACCCGATCGACCAGCTCGCCGAGCACGGCGACTTCCTCGAGGTCTGTTATCTCCTACTCTACGGCGAATTGCCGACCAAGGCGCAGAAGGACGACTTCGACTATCGCGTGACGCGCCACACCATGGTGCATGAGCAGATGTCGCGCTTCTTCACCGGCTTCCGCCGCGACGCCCATCCGATGGCCGTCATGTGCGGCGTGGTCGGCGCGCTGTCGGCCTTCTACCACGACTCGACCGACATCTCGGACCCATATCAGCGCATGGTCGCCTCCATGCGACTGATCGCCAAGATGCCGACGATCGCGGCGATGGCCTACAAATACCACATCGGCCAACCCTTCATTTACCCGAAGAATGAGCTGAATTTCGCCGCCAACTTCCTGCACATGTGCTTTGCCGTGCCGTGCGAGGAGTACAAGATCAATCCGGTGCTGGCGCGCGCCATGGAGCGCATCTTCATCCTGCACGCCGATCACGAGCAGAACGCGTCGACCTCGACGGTTCGTCTCGCCGGCTCTTCGGGCGCCAATCCGTTCGCCTGCATCGCGGCCGGCATTGCCTGCCTCTGGGGCCCCGCGCATGGCGGCGCCAACGAGGCGGCCCTCAACATGCTGGGCGAGATCGGCCATGTCGATCACATCCCGGAATTCATCGCCCGCGCCAAGGACAAGAACGACCCGTTCCGCCTGATGGGCTTCGGCCATCGCGTCTACAAGAACTACGATCCGCGCGCCAAGATCATGCAGAAGACGGCGCATGAGGTGCTGGGCGAGCTCGGCATCAAGGATGATCCGCTGCTCGACATCGCGATGGAGCTGGAGAAGATCGCGCTGACCGACGAGTATTTCATCGAGAAGAAGCTCTATCCGAACGTCGACTTCTATTCGGGTATCACGCTGAAGGCGCTGGGCTTCCCCACCACCATGTTCACCGTGCTGTTCGCGGTCGCCCGCACCGTCGGCTGGATCGCGCAGTGGAAGGAAATGATCGAAGATCCGCACCAGAAGATCGGCCGCCCGCGCCAGCTCTACACCGGCGCCACGGAGCGCGATTACGTGCCGATTGCGAAGCGGTGAGTGAGCGAATAGCGAAATAGCGAGTAGCGAATAGGGAAAGAACTGGCGGCACTGAGTGGCGCCAGCCCACTCGCTATTCGCTACTCCCTATTCGCTTTTCTGATGCATCCCAGCACCACCTCTGCGGCAATCTCGCCCGACGGCCTGTCGGTCGCCATGCGCCTGGCGATTTCGGCGAAGCCTGCCCGCTGCCAGGCGCGCATGCCGGTATCGGCAAACAGGGCTTCCAGCTGACGCGCCAGGTTCTCCGGCCTGACATACTGATCGTAGAACTCCGGCACCAGCGCGCGATCGGCGATCAGGTTGGGTAGCAGCGCCGACCAGGTCGTCACCAGATGCTGCAGCAGCTGCCTCGCGATCGGATCGAGCTTGTAGCTGGAGACCATTGGAACACCGCAAAGCGCAAGCTCGAGCGAAACTGTTCCGGAGGCGATCAGAGCCGCATCGGCCTTGCCGAAAGCCAACCATTTGCGCTCCGGATCGGTGATGATCTCGGGCTTCTCGTCCCAACGCGTGACGGATGTTTTCACCAGGTCGGCGACATGCGGCACCGTCGGCAGCATCAGCCGCAAGCGGTGACCGCGCTGATGCAAGACCGATATCGCCTTGCCGAACGGCTCGATCAGCCGGCGCACCTCGCCGCGGCGCGAGCCGGGCAGCACGAGCAGCGTCTTCACGCGATCCTCCGACAGGTCCCGCGGTACGCTCTGCGCCTTGGCGGCGCCAAGCACGCCGGGATCCTGGGTCAGCCGGTGGCCGACATAGGTGCCGGGAGGCCCACCAAGTCGGGTGAGCGCCTTCACTTCGAAGGGCAGGATGCAGAGGATGTGATCGACATAGGGCTTCATCGCCGCCGCCCTGCCCGGCCGCCATGCCCACACGCTCGGGCAGACATAATGGACGATCGGGATGGCGGGCGCGGCGGCGCGGACCCTTTTGGCGACGCGCAGCGAAAAATCAGGGCTGTCGATGGTGATTAGGCAATCCGGCCGCTCCGCCGCGATGGCGCCGGCTGTTTGGCTGATCCGGCGCATCAGCCGCGGCAGGTCGCGCAAGACGGCGCTGAAGCCCATCAGCGCGATCTCGCTGCCGTCGAAGAGCGGTGTCAGCCCCAGTTCCTGCAAATGCCGGCCGCCGATGCCGACGAGCCGGATCTTACGGCCGGTGGTCTTCTCGAGCGCACGCACGATGTCGGCGCCGAGCAAGTCGCCCGATTCCTCGCCCGCGACGATGGCGATCTTGAGCGGCCTCTCACTGGCCATCGGTCGGCTCCGTCGCGGTAAATCCGACGATGAACAAGCCAAGCGCATCGGCCCGCGCGAGAGTCACCGGGCTTTCGAGAATGAGCGAGCGGCCGGCTTCGACGGCGATGCCGGCAAGGCCGGCCGCATGTGCGGCCTCGACCGTCTGCGGGCCTATCGAGGGCAGGTCGGCGCGCAGCTCCTGCCCTGGCTTGGCGCATTTGACGAGAACGCCGCGCGTCTTGCCGGCGAGCCTGCCGTGTCCGCGCAATTCGCGCGTCCTCTCGAGCAGGCCCTTAGTGCCTTCGATGCCTTCCAACGCGATAACCCGCCCTCCGACCGCAATCGCCGCCTGGCCGACGTCGAGCTCGCCGATTGCCTTGGCCGCCGCGCGGCCCGCCTCGATATCGCGCCAGTCCGATTGCTTTGGTCCTGCCTTGGTCAGCGTGCCCTCGCCGGCAGCGAGATCTGGAACGATCTCGTGCGCTCCGACCACCGTGATACCGCGCCTTTCCAGCCCGCGCGTCAGAACCTTCAGAAGCCCGTCGTCGCCGCGCGCCAGCGCCATTGCCACGGCGGGGATTATCGTCAGCAGACTGAGCGTTGGACGTATTTTCGC
>NZ_RZSF01000550.1:0-2714 GCF_004023325.1 Mesorhizobium sp. M1A.F.Ca.ET.072.01.1.1
CCTGTGGCGCCGGTCGCTCCAGTCGCGCCAGTTGCACCCGTAGCGCCGGTCGCTCCAGTCGCGCCAGTTGCTCCGGTAGCTCCAGTCGCACCAGTGGCGCCCGTTGCTCCGGTATCACCCGTGGCGCCGGTCGCACCTGTGGCGCCGGTTGCTCCGGTCGCACCCGTCGAGCCCGTTGCTCCGGTATCGCCCGTGGCGCCGGTCGAGCCCGTTGCTCCAGTCGCACCTGTGGCGCCGGTTGCTCCGGTCGCGCCAGTCGAGCCGGTGGCGCCCGTTGCTCCGGTATCGCCGGTAGCGCCAGTCGCACCTGTGGCGCCCGTTGCCCCGGTATCGCCGGTGGCGCCAGTCGCACCTGTGGCGCCGGTTGCTCCGGTCGCACCTGTCGAGCCGGTTGCTCCGGTCGCACCGGTCGAGCCCGTCGAGCCGGTGGCGCCCGTTGCTCCGGTATCACCCGTGGCGCCGGTCGCACCTGTGGCGCCGGTTGCTCCGGTCGCACCTGTGGCGCCGGTTGCTCCGGTCGCACCGGTCGAGCCCGTTGCTCCGGTATCGCCCGTGGCGCCGGTCGCACCTGTGGCGCCGGTTGCTCCGGTCGCGCCAGTCGAGCCGGTGGCGCCGGTTGCTCCGGTCGCACCTGTGGCGCCGGTTGCTCCGGTCGCACCTGTCGAGCCGGTGGCGCCTGTAGCTCCGGTATCACCGGTGGCACCTGTGGCGCCGGTTGCTCCGGTCGCACCCGTCGAGCCGGTGGCGCCTGTAGCTCCGGTATCACCGGTGGCGCCAGTGGCGCCGGTTGCTCCGGTCGCACCGGTCGAGCCCGTCGAGCCGGTGGCGCCCGTTGCTCCGGTATCACCCGTGGCGCCGGTCGCACCTGTGGCGCCGGTTGCTCCGGTCGCGCCCGTCGAGCCGGTGGCGCCCGTTGCTCCGGTATCACCCGTGGCGCCGGTCGCACCTGTGGCGCCGGTTGCTCCGGTCGCACCCGTCGAGCCGGTGGCGCCTGTAGCTCCGGTATCACCGGTGGCGCCGGTCGCACCTGTGGCGCCGGTTGCTCCGGTCGCACCGGTCGAGCCCGTTGCTCCGGTATCGCCCGTGGCGCCGGTTGCTCCGGTATCGCCCGTGGCTCCGGTCGCACCTGTGGCGCCGGTTGCTCCGGTCGCACCCGTCGAGCCGGTGGCGCCTGTTGCTCCGGTCGCACCTGTGGCGCCCGTTGCTCCGGTATCACCCGTGGCGCCGGTCGCACCTGTGGCGCCGGTTGCTCCGGTCGCGCCCGTCGAGCCGGTGGCGCCCGTTGCTCCGGTATCACCCGTGGCGCCGGTGGCGCCTGTTGCTCCGGTCGCACCTGTGGCGCCCGTTGCTCCGGTATCACCCGTGGCGCCGGTCGCACCTGTGGCGCCGGTTGCTCCGGTCGCACCCGTCGAGCCGGTGGCGCCCGTTGCTCCGGTATCACCGGTGGCGCCGGTCGCACCTGTGGCGCCGGTTGCTCCGGTCGCACCAGTCGAGCCGGTTGCGCCCGTTGCTCCGGTATCACCCGTGGCGCCAGTCGCGCCTGTGGCGCCTGTAGCTCCGGTCGCGCCCGTCGAGCCCGTTGCTCCGGTATCACCCGTGGCGCCAGTCGCGCCTGTAGCGCCGGTCGCACCTGTCGAGCCGGTGGCGCCCGTTGCTCCGGTATCGCCAGTGGCGCCGGTTGCTCCGGTCGCGCCAGTCGCACCGGTAGCGCCAGTTGCACCGGTTGCCCCGGTATCGCCCGTGGCTCCGGTCGCACCTGTGGCGCCGGTTGCTCCGGTCGCGCCTGTCGAGCCCGTTGCTCCGGTATCGCCCGTAGCGCCGGTCGTACCGGTAGCGCCAGTCGCACCGGTTGCTCCGGTAGCGCCCGTAGCGCCGGTCGTACCGGTAGCGCCAGTCGCACCGGTTGCTCCGGTAGCGCCCGTGGCCCCGGTCGCACCTGTCGCGCCGGTCGCACCTGCGGCACCTGTAGCTCCAGTCGGACCCGCGGGTCCGGTCGCGCCTTGACCTGTGGTGGCGATGAAGGCAGCGGTATCAAAGTGATTGCCATTATCGCCATTATTATTATCTACAGGCGTAAAACTATAACCTCCGGGAACTGGAGAAAGCGTACCGTAGAGTTTGAAAGTGCTGTCGTAGACAAAATAAATATCAGTAGTGTTTGGAATCGTTATTGTTGTAGAAAAGTCGGTGATTAAACCGTTTTGGTTTGCAGACGGAAGCTGAAAACTACCGACAACTGTATCATCGGCAGTATTAAGCGACGGATTGGTCGGAGGAATCGCGTGAGTGTCCACTATATAGTATGTGTTAACAGCCGAAGAGCTGCCGCCAGCAGTTATGTCCCCGGTGAGTGTGAGATCGGCCGCTGCGAGCACCCCGATGTAACTTGCTACGCCAACTGGGGTCAGCGGCGGCAGGGGCGCCGACGCGCCCGCACGTGCGGGTAGTTCCCACGCACCGCCCAGGACTGCCGCACCGACAAGCGAACTGGACGCGCAGACATCCACGCCGACGGCCGCTTCCAAAGCGTCGACGAACGCATCGCCCGCCTTTCCCAGCGCCGTCTCGCAGCTCCATAGCCGCAGTTCACCGTCCGCAGCGAGCGCCCTGCCGATTGCGGCGAATTCCTCAGCCGCCCCCTTCAACGTCCCGACCGACCATTCTCCTGAAGCGAAAACAACCCGACCCGGCGCGCCGTGCGCGATGATGTGGAC
>NZ_RZSF01000551.1:0-2689 GCF_004023325.1 Mesorhizobium sp. M1A.F.Ca.ET.072.01.1.1
ACACCGCATAGACCCACCACCGACGGCCCGGATCGCGCGAACGATCGCCGGGCCTGTTCCGATTCATGGAGATCGACATGTTCGACTGGACCAGGAGTTGCTCCTATGACGAGCACCAGAAGAGACGTTTTCACACGACGGCCCGCTCGCGGCTGAAGAACCTCGCTGCCGAACTTGCTCTGCCGCCGGGCAGCTATGACCTGCGTTCGAACAAGGCGGGTATCGCCATCTCCGGCGAAATTACCCTGCACCATGACCGGGCATACATCCAGGTTGGCCAGTTCGGCATGTCCTCCGGCCACGGGATCCTGATCCGCACCTGCAAGGGCCGCAAGGATTATACCGGCGGAACCAACCACTTTGTCGCGCTCGCCATGCTCGATGATGTTCCGACGCTCGCCGCCGCCGTCCGCGCCATCACCGGTATCGGGCGCGAAGCAGCACAGCCCACCGGTCGCCGCGCCGCCTGAACCAGCCCAACGATTCCCCCACCGCCGACCGTTCTCGCCACGACATCCCTGCGGCGGGAGGCTTCGGCTATTCCGGAGACATGTCATGTCCACCAATCCTCCGTTCCGAAAGGTGTTCGAGGGCGTCGCGACCCGGCAGCAGATGTTTGCCCTCTTCAATCGTCACAGCGATGCGCCGGGTGTCGATCCCCTGTCCGGCGTGCCGTATGCGTCGGAATGGTTCGAGATTTCGGCCACCGAATACCACTTCATGCTCGGACTTCTGCCGCCGCTCTTCCAGCGAACCGGCATGTTCGGCATGTCCGAATACAAAGCCGGCAATGTCACCAGCGTCTTCTTTGCGATCAGGATCCGCGGCCGCGAACGCTGGTTCCACGGCTTCTGCGATCTCTCCGACAAACGCAGTCCCGACGCCATGCGGGCAGCGATCATCGCCCATGAGACGGGCGCATTGGACAGCATGACGCGAGAAGAAAAGATCGAGGCGATCTGGTCCGCCACACATGCCGACTTCAGGGGCATCGCCGGCGAGACCGACCCCGATGCCTGGCCGCCGGAGCATCATGGCAAGCGGACCATCCTTGTTTACACCGTCGGGCAGGGCACGACCCTCAAGCTTCTGGAGGATCTGACCGACGAAGAGATCGACAGCCGCATGCCGGCAGTCCAGGCACGGCCGAGGAGGAAAGGGGGCAACGATACGGAACCATCGTAAGCCACCGCGACCGGCGGACAAGCCAGCTAGCCCTTCAACTGCGAGAAAACTGCAAACCAAAAGCGAAAGTCGCGTTCACGTCCATCAAAATGAGCCGTCAACGCGCAATGGGCTGCGGCGGTGGCTGCATCGGATCCATAGACATCGAGAGCGGCTTTTGCCGCCTCATCCGGGTCAGCATAATCCCAAACCGTCAGACTGCCACGATTGGGTGCAGCAGCGCTGATACGATCCCCGTGATTGCCTGCCACGCCGAAAAATCTCCCGATGGCTTTGCCGATTATGGTGATCAGGCTTTCGCCTTGCGTTTTGAATTAGGCTTCTTGGCCGCCTCGGGCTTCTTTCCCAAACCCAGCGATTTCGCCAGCGCCGATCGGGTAGCCGAATAGCTCGGGGCGACCATAGGGTAATCCTTCGCCAGTCCTCACTTCGCCCGGTATTCGTCGAGCGTCATGCCGTGCCTGGTCGCCAAGTGGCGCTTGAGCGACTTGTATTTCTGGCCGTCTTCAAGGCTGATGATATAGTCGGGGAACACGGACCTTTTGGGATTGACTGCCGGCTTTGGAGCAGGTGTTTCTGCTGGAGTAGCCTGTCCAATATTAGACAATGCCGAATTCACGCTCGCTATCAAGTCTGGCAGTCCGGACGCCGGTACCGCGTTCTTCTGGACATAGGCGGAAACGATATCCGCAGTAAGTTCAAGAAGATTACTGTTGGTTTCTTCTGGCATCATCATTCTCCTAGCCTCCAGAAAGCTCATATCCTCCAATCTCTTGATGTGCAACTAAGCGCGGTCGGTCGCCGGTGGATCTGTTTGAATTCGGCCATGCAGAGGTTCGTCGCGTGCAGGTGCACGGTATGGTTGCAAGTCGCGAATGATGTGGTAGGGACCGTAGTGCGAAGACGTTCTTGATGAAGCGGATGCGAGAAAAGGACATTCCGCCGTTCGTGCAGGACGTGGCCGCAACGGGCTGCGACATCTGTGCAGTCGGTCCGGATTCCTACGTTATGGGCGATGCCGATCTTCCGCGCGGCAAGCGTAGGGGGCTGTACAAGAAGCTCGATGAAATCGACGCTCGCTATGGCAGCCGCGACCATTTGCGTAATAAGATCGTGGCGCACCTGGTGTCGATTGGCCGCTATTTCGGTGCGTCGCTGCTGGAAGGGGAAGCCTGGTCCAGTGGGCCTGCCAACTCGGAACGCAAAATCGACAATGAGGCGCCCGACCTGGCCGAGGTCACGGCCTACGACGTAGCGCACCTCCCGACCTACGCCGTTCTGCTGATGGCGGAAGCCGAGTGTATCGACTGGCGCCATGTGGCACGAGTCACCCTGAAAATCGACCCCGGTCGCGAGCCGGACCGTGCATATCGGGCCTGGACGTCGCACTTGACGCGGGCGCGACGGATGGCTGCAAGCGGCTGCGAGCAGCTTTTGCGGAGCGACTTGTTGCAATAGGCATCCGCCGGCCGCGGGAAGCTTTCGTCATCGGCCTGCCTCCCGA
>NZ_RZSF01000552.1:0-2685 GCF_004023325.1 Mesorhizobium sp. M1A.F.Ca.ET.072.01.1.1
TTTTCAGGCTTCGAGCGCATGGTGGCGTGGCGCTATCTGCGTTCGCGGCGCAAGGAGACGGTGATCTCGGTCATCGCCTCGATCTCGTTCCTCGGCATCATGCTGGGCGTCGCCACGCTGATCGTCGTCATGGCAGTGATGAACGGTTTTCGCGCCGAGCTGCTCACCCGCATCCTCGGCGTCAACGGCCATCTGATCGTGCAGCCGCTCGATTCGCCACTGGAGGACTATGCGCAGGTGGCGAGTCGCATCAACGGCGTTGCCGGCGTCAAATACGCCATCCCGCTGATCGACGGGCAGGTGTTGGCGCAAGGCAATGTCGGCGGCGGCACCGGCGCGCTGGTGCGCGGCATTCGCGCCGAGGACCTCAACAAGATCTCAATTGTGTCCAGCAACATCAAGCAGGGCACGCTCGACGGTTTCGACACCGGCGATGGCGTGGCGATCGGCAAGCGCATGGCCGAGAATCTCGGGCTGGTGCTCGGCGACACCATCACGCTGATCTCACCCGAAGGCGACGTTACCCCGCTTGGCACCACGCCGCGTATGAAGGGCTACAAGGTGGCGGCGATCTTCGAGGTCGGCATGTCGGAATATGACAGCTCGATCGTCTACATGCCGTTTTCGGAAGCCCAGCTCTATTTCAACATGGACGGACGGGCGCAGACCATCGAGATCTACGTCGACAATCCGGACAATGTCGATGCGCTGAAGCCGTTGGTCGAACAGGCGGCGCAGCGGCCGGTCGACCTCGTCGACTGGCGCCAGCGCAACGAGACCTTCTTCTCGGCGCTGCAGGTCGAGCGCAACGTCATGTTCATGATTCTCACGCTGATCGTGCTGGTGGCGGCGCTCAACATCATCTCCGGCCTCATCATGCTGGTGAAGGACAAGGGCCACGACATCGCGATCCTGCGCACCATGGGCGCGTCGCGCGGCGCGATCCTGCGCATTTTCCTGATGACGGGGGCTGCGAT
Source organism: Mesorhizobium sp. M1A.F.Ca.ET.072.01.1.1 (assembly GCF_004023325.1). Classification (NCBI taxonomy): domain Bacteria; kingdom Pseudomonadati; phylum Pseudomonadota; class Alphaproteobacteria; order Hyphomicrobiales; family Phyllobacteriaceae; genus Mesorhizobium; species Mesorhizobium sp. M1A.F.Ca.ET.072.01.1.1. The sequence continues at coordinate 978 of NZ_RZSF01000552.1, forward strand.
CGGGGTCACCGGCACTATCGCCGGCGTGCTGCTCGGCGTCGTCATCTGCCTCAACATCGAATCGATCCGCCAGTTCTTCTCCTGGATGACCGGCAGGATCCTGTTCAATCCCGAGCTCTATTTCCTCAGCCAGTTGCCTGCGAAAATGGACCCGCGCGAGACCACCTATGTCGTCATCATGGCGCTCACCCTGTCTTTCCTGGCCACGGTGTTTCCGGCCTGGCGGGCAGCCCGGCTCGATCCGGTCGAAGCCTTGAGGTACGAGTGATGGCCGAAGCCATTATCGAGCTGAAGGGCGTCGAGCGACACTATGTCCAGGGGCCGCGCAAGCTGACCATTCTGAACGGCGCCGACTTCTCGCTCAGGCGTGGCGAGATGGTGGCGCTGGTGGCGCCGTCGGGCACCGGCAAGTCGACGCTGCTGCATACGGCGGGGCTGCTCGAGCGGCCGGACGCCGGCGACGTGATCCTCAGCGGCCGCGCCTGTGGCCGGCTGTCGGATGACGAGCGCACCGCTATCCGCCGCAACGATGTCGGCTTCGTCTACCAGTTCCATCATCTGCTGCCGGAGTTCTCCGCGCTCGAAAACATCATGATGCCGCAGCTGATCAAGGGGCTCGGCCGCAAGGAGGCATCCGAGCGGGCGGCGCAGCTTCTCGACTACATGCAGATCGGCAAGCGGGCACAGCACCGGCCGGCCGAGCTATCCGGCGGCGAGCAGCAGCGCGTGGCGATCGCGCGCGCGGTCGCCAACGCGCCGCTGGTGCTGCTGGCCGACGAGCCTACCGGCAATCTCGACCCGGCCACCGCCTCTTACGTGTTCGATGCGCTGGAGGCGCTGGTCAGGCAGTCGGGGCTGGCGGCGCTGATCGCCACCCACAATCACGAGCTGGCCTCGCGCATGGACCGGCGGGTGACGCTGGCAGAGGGCAAAGTGGTGCCGCTTTAAGGCAAGCCGATATTAGGCTGGGGCCCGGCCTGTCGACCGCAGCTTCTGCGCTTCCGTACTCACCTACGAATAAGTACCCGCCGTTCCGGTTCTCAAAAGCCGCCATCCTCGGCTCGGCCTGATCTCGACTTGCCCTCCGCGCGCTCAAAAGAGCCTGTCGTCTCGTCAACCTTTCCTTAACCGTGCCCAAACGGATCGCCTGAATTCACTCGGCATGCCGTTCTTCGATCGTTGACATTCGAACAAAATTAGAACAAATTGCGAACATATCAACAACAGGAGAGAGTTATGGCCGATCTGGTTCAGGATGTCGTCTCGCTGGTCTGCATGAGCACCTTTCTCATTTCCATGGCGATCTGGATTGGCGCCATGTGAGCAGGCGGCTGGCGGCCGCCTCCCTGGGCGAACGAAGGGTCCGCTCTCTGTTTGGGACGGGCAGGAGCCCGCCCGTTGTTAAGCTTTTCTTGGCCGCACCCCCGCTAGCTTGGCTCGCAAAGACAGGGAGCAAGGGCAGTGTCGGTCATCGCCACGGTCACACTCGTGGCCGGAAATCTCGGACTGATCTTTCTCTTGATGACGGTGCCGCTCGGGCTGCGCACGGTTACGGTCAGCCGCGTGATCGAGGCTGACCGGAATCGCCTCTGGCAGGCGCTGTGGCCGTTCGGCAGCGACGCCGGCTGGTCCGGTGAAATCCTCTCTGCCGAACGCATGGACGGCGAGGGGACGACGTCGATCAAGCTGTCATGGGAAGGGCGCGACG
>NZ_RZSF01000553.1:0-2632 GCF_004023325.1 Mesorhizobium sp. M1A.F.Ca.ET.072.01.1.1
AACAAAGCCTGGGTGAGCGGTCCGGCGAGCATGTCGCCGGACCGCTCACCCAGGCTTTGTTGCGGCGCGACATTGTCAGGCGAAAGCGTGGCCAGGCGGGGCGTCGCCCTGCTCGCGACGAAATAGAAACGGAACGAGGGCCGGCGACGGGCGTTTGGGCGATGCCCAACTCCGGTGACCTTTTCCCGCGGTTCGATGACCGATGAAGCTGTTCGACTGCCCTCATTGCGGCCACCGTCTCTATTTCGAGAACGCGCAATGCCTGAACTGTTCAAGCCTGGTGCTTTACGATCCGGGGCGGGCGTGTTTCGTGCTTTCCGGCGGCGACGCCGTTCCATGCGGAAATGCCGACGAGTGCGCCTGCAACTGGCGGGCCGAGCCGGGCAGGATTTTCTGCCGCGCTTGCGCGCTCAACCAATTGATCCCCGACCTTTCGGTGGAGGGCAACCGCCGGCGCTGGATCCGCGTCGAGGCGGCCAAGAAACGCGCCGTCTATTCGCTACTCGCCTTCGGCCTGCCGGTCGCGCCCAAGGCCGGACCGCAGGACGAGGCCGGGCTCGCTTTCGACTTCCTCGCCGATCCGATCGGCGGCGGACCAGGCGGCGAGCGCATCCTGACCGGCCACGACAACGGCAGGATTACCCTCAACGTCGCCGAGGCCGATTCCGCCGAGCGCGAGCGGCGGCGCGTCGAGATGGGCGAGAACTACCGCACCTTGCTCGGCCACTTCCGCCACGAGCTCGGCCACTATTACTGGGATCGGCTGATCCGCGACGATCCCGAGCGACTTTCGGGCTTTCGCGCTCTGTTCGGCGACGAGCGGGTCGACTACGAGCAAGCGCTGAAGGCCCACTACGCCAACGGCGCGCCGCCGGACTGGGAGCAGCGCCACATCTCGGCCTATGCGGCGTCCCACCCCTGGGAAGACTGGGCCGAGACCTGGGCGCACCACCTGCATATCACCGACACGCTGGAGATGGTGCATGCGCTGAATTTTCCCCTCGGCCGGCTGGAGACAGTGGAAGCCAATGACCTGCCGCCCGGCGATACAGGGGGACATCCGCTGCGGGAGCCCGCCGAACCCGATCCGACGCCGGAACCGTTCGAAAGGATCCTCGCCCGCTGGCTGGTGCTGTCGGAGGCCTCCAATTCGATCAACCGCTGCATGGGTCTGCCCGACCTTTATCCCTTCGTCATTTCGGAGATGACGGCGCAAAAACTGGCCTTCGTTCACCAGCTTTTGACCGACTTGCCCACAACAAATGGAACAATTCGTGAGCAGGCGACGGCACTTTAGCCGGAACGCATAAGGTTTTGGTTCGTTTTCGAGCCCGAGGGAGCGTTGAGAACGGAGAGAAATCATGAAAAGTCTATTGTTTCCGGCACTTGCCGGTGCGCTGCTTGCCATGTCGGGCGCGGCGCTTGCCGACACGCCCGTCTCGGCAGTGACGGATCTGAATGTCCGCGCCGGCCCCGGGCCGCAGTATCCCGTTATCGGCGTGCTGGCTGCCGGCCAGTCGGCGACGCTCAGAGGCTGCATCGAAGGCAGCAAATGGTGCACCATCGCCGAAGCCGGCGGCAAAGGTTGGGTTTATTCCGACTATGTGACTGCCGAATTCGGCGGCAGCCGTGTTGTGGTGACGCGCCGGCCGGCCGATGCCGGCATTGCCGTCGTGGCTCCGCCGACCGATGATATCTACACCACTGACACCTACACGGGCGCCATCGTTTCCGGCGACGATGCCATCGAGCCGATCGCCAGGCCGCCGGCCGAGGTCGGCACCTATGTCACCACGCACCGGGTCGAACCGGTCTATCTCGAGGGCGAAGTGGTGACCGGCGCGGTGCTGCCCGACACGGTCGAGCTGCGCGAGATCCCGGATTACAACTACCGCTATGTCTATGTGAACAACCAGCCGGCGCTGGTCGATCCGGGCACGCGGCGCATCGTCTATGTGATGCGCTGACCTAGGGTATTCGAGGGGCGGCCGTCGGGAAACGGGCGGCCGACTTTCGAAGAATGTCAAGGTTGGGTCAGGCTACCTGCAGCTGCTCGACAGCCGCCGGTTTCGACCTGCAGCACGATTTCAGGGTTCACTCCGCTCGTTGCTCCGCCTTGGCACGAGGAAGCGGGGCGGCTTCGCCAAACGCTTCACCCCCTTGGATGCGCCCGGTCGTAGATGTCGAGCAGCCTTGCCGTATCGACGCCGGTATAGACCTGGGTGGTCGACAGGCTGGCATGGCCGAGCAGTTCCTGGATGGTGCGCAGGTCGCCGCCACGGCCGAGCAGATGCGTGGCGAAGGAATGGCGCAAGGCATGCGGCGTCGCGGTTTCCGGCAGGTTGAGGGCCGAGCGCAGCTTCGCCATCTCGCGCTGGACGATGGCCGGATTGAGCGGGCCGCCGCGAGCGCCGCGGAACAGCAGCTCTTTCGGATCGATGTGGAAGGGACACAGCCGCCGGTATTCGGCGACCGCCCTGAGCGCCACCGGCAGCACCGGCACCAGCCTTGTCTTGCCGCCCTTGCCGGTGATGCGCAGCACGGTGTCCGTTTCCGACGACAGCTCGGCGCCGGCGAGGCCAAGCGCCTCGGAAATGCGCAGGCCCGAGCCGTAGAGCAGCGTCAGCACGGC
>NZ_RZSF01000554.1:0-2629 GCF_004023325.1 Mesorhizobium sp. M1A.F.Ca.ET.072.01.1.1
TCTTGAGAACCCGGATGTAGGGGATCGCTCCAATGCCAGCCGCAAGCGTCCGCTAACATCAAATCCGGATCAACAAATCCTTGTCTTTCAATGACATACCAAGGTGGGCATTATGACGTGGGATCGGTCTGGCCGGTGACGATCAGGTTCTCATGCGCCTTCAGCCATTCGCCCTGGGCGAGCGCCATGGTGTTGCGGCGGTCGAGCCCGCGCGGCGCGGCAAAGTCGATGTCCTCGATGCAGGCTTCGGGAAAGCGCAGCCTGGCTGAGGCGAGCCGGTTCCTGACGCGCTTGTCGGCCCGCATGGCGACCTCACGGTCGAGCATCAGGCCGAGCCACTCGTCACGGCTGAGCTCGTTGGCGTTGTTCCGTTCGGCCAGTTCGCGCCAGGCGGCAGCCATGCCGGCCAGACCGAGGGCCTGCATCTGGTCGAGGGTGGGATTCGTCAGCATTCTTTCTTCCTTTCCTTCACTGGTAATAGGTGGAGCCGCGGATGTTGGCGTGCTGGGGTGTCGGCTTTGCCGGTTCTGCGGAGCTGGCCCGGTCGAGACCGGCTTTGAGGATGGCGGTGACGGAGGAGTAGGCGATCGCGTTGATCAGCAGCGCGCGCTCGCAGGCGGCATCGAGACGCTCCGGCCCATAGCGCGGCGCCAGCGACAGGATGCCCATGGCCGAGCGGTATCCCTGTTCCGGATGCGGTCGGTCGCGCATCATGCGATCGACCAGGATGGCGGCGTTGGGGCCGATCCTGGCTGCCCGGCTGATCAGGCTGGCCGGTGTGGTGTTGGCGTAGCGCTGGTGCGCCTTGGGCATGTGTTCGTTGATGGTGACATGGCCGGAACGCTGCGAGCGACGGACATGGCTGGCAACGCGCTGGTGATCGTGAAAGATCTCGACCACCCGATGCGTGAGCCGCACCTCAACGGTACGCCCGATCAGCCGGTGCGGCACCGAGTAGAAGGTCTTGTCGACCTCGACATGGTAGTCGGGATGCACCTTCGCCGACTTCCACTCGGCGTATTCGAATGGCGCCGCCGGCAGCGGCTTCAAGGCACCCCGCTCGATCTCCTCGAACAGTTCGCGGCGGCTTTGGCCGATATGGCGCATCGGCCGGTTGTTCAACTCCTCGAGCAGTTCGGCGATCGCCGCGTTGAGCTCGGCGATCGAGAAGAAGGATCGATTCCTCAGTCGTGCCAGAATCCAGCGCTCGACGATCAGCACCGCGCCTTCGACCTTGCCTTTGGATAAAGCCGTCAACTGCAGCCCGTATGGGGACGACCGGCCTCACGGTCCGCATTACCCACCCATTCCACCCGCTTAAGGGCCAGACCTTCGACATGATCAGCCGCAGCCCGCATTGGGGCGACGACCGGGTGATCTACCGGGCGGCGGACGGGACCTTGCCCACGATTGCTGCCGCAATGACGGACATGGAGCAGCCTGACGCATTCCGGCGCGTCGCGGCCGGGCGCGCGGCGTTCCGGACGGTCGACCTACTGGATTTGCTCACGCTGCTGGATCGGATCTTTGCGCCGGTGGAGGCGGACGATGCGTAAGGTTAAATACGCCGCCGATGTAAGGCAAATTACGCCGCAACGCCTCCTCATATGCCGCAGATATCCCCAGAATTGCAGGATTTGTCCCGGGTGTCGTGAAGAGACCTCGTTTGACGTCTCACCAGGTAAGGCGTATTTATATTTACGAATCAATTTGGATGATGGTCATGGCGAAGCAAAAGCCAGCACGACGCGACCCAAAGGCCGAGGCCTTGGCCCGCGACGGCGCACTCAACCCCCACCCCGAGGCCGTGCGCGACACGCTGTTTGCCGGCAATCCCTTCTTCGATGCCAGGGACCTTGTGCAGGTCCGCTACGAGATGGTGCGCCGCCATCAGGCCGATCGCGTGCCGATCAGCGACGTCGCCAGCGCCTTCGGGGTCTCGCGGCCAACCTTCTACAAAGCTCAGAGCGCCTTGGCCGACCAGGGCCTCGCCGGGCTGGTGCCCCGGCAGCGGGGCCCAAAGGGCGGACACAAGATCTCTGCCGAGGTCCTCGCCTACGTCGACCAACTCAGGACGACGAGGCCCGACCTCACCGTGCCGCAACGTATCGACGCTATCGCCACACGCTTTGGCGTCAGGGTGCACCGGCGAAGTCTGGAGCGGGCGATGGCGCCCAAAAAAAAACCACGCGATCTGCCTTAACCGTCCGCGCGACCAGCCTCGTCGGCACATACGAACAACTGCGCGCCGCGGTGCTCAGCGCCCGGCTGATCACCGGATCAGGTCTGGTAACCCTGCGCCGTCAAGGCATGGTCGCCTGGATCAAGGCCGCAACGACAACACCCAACTTTACGTCGCCTTGCCCGGTACATCGCCCCCCGTCGGCAGGCGCGATCGCCACCAGCGAGCTCACCCTCATCCTTGCCAGCCTTGTTGTCACGCTAACCGCGGAGCCAGCACATGCCTGACCTCAAAGTCACCGCCGATCACCTTCGGCGCGACGCCTACCTCTACATCCGTCAGTCTACGCTGCGACAGGTCGCCGAGAACGGCGAGAGCACGCAGCGACAGTATGGGCTGCGTGATCGCGCCATTGCCGCCGGTTGGCCGGTCGAACGCGTCCACGTG
>NZ_RZSF01000555.1:0-2600 GCF_004023325.1 Mesorhizobium sp. M1A.F.Ca.ET.072.01.1.1
GCCTATGTGAACTTCATGCCGGAGGATGAGGTCGATCGTGTCGAAGCGGCCTATGGCGGCAATTATCGCCGGTTGCTCGAGATCAAGCAGCGCTACGATCCGCAGAACCTGTTCCGCATGAACCAGAACCTGCGTCCGAAGGAAGGACTGCGGGCCGCCTGACGGGGCAGCATGCCTCAGCCGCGCCGTCCCGACGCGTCTCGTTGACGAAGCCTTGAAGCCTGGAGCGCGTCGAGCCGTTGCTGGAGATGGCCGTTGAACACGATCATCTCCTTCAGCGCCTTCACCGGGTCGCCCTTGTGCCGGGCGATGAACCGCTCGGCGATTGCCTGAAGCGCCGCTTCCTCGCGGCTGTCGAGCCTGACGATGTGATCCATCTCGGGTGCTCCGCAGGTTTCCACTAGCATGTGAACAAAAAGGGAACAAAATTGTCAACGACGAATTGACTCAGCGAGGAACGGGTTCCTATTTTGTCAGCAGATGGGGCGGTTGCTCAGGATCACGGAGAGCCGCGTTGGGCAGACGGAAAAGCCGCTATGACAGATTGTTCCGGTCGGACGCGGAGGCGATCATTCGCGATGCGTTGGAACTGCGCCAGACCGTGCTGGCGGCGCAGCTCAATCTCAAGACCAACGGCGAAATGTACTGGCGGCTCAACGGGTTGGTGGAGAGGCTGCATGAGGTGATGAGCGCGGTGGCGGGCAGGGACCTCGATTTCCGCGCCGCCTGGCTCGGCCTGCTGCCGCTGCCTGAGGATTATTCAGACCGGACATGAGAAATGGCCGGACCCATGGACAGCGTCGGCCGGGCGGCCAAGGCCAACATGCTGCTGATAGTCGAATGCCGCCACTGCTACCACGCCGGCCGCTTCAAGGCGAACGACGTGGCCAAGGTGGTCGGCTGGAACAAGCCGCTCGAAACCATCCGCTTCCGCTGCAAGCGCTGCGGCCGCAAGGACACTGAGGTCAAGACCCAGTTCATCGACCAGGACCATCCGCCCAAGGGTTATATCTGGGTGCTGCAGAAGGCGAGGGGATAGCAGCTGTCACTCAACACGCGAGCTATTTCTGAGACCTGGTTTTGCCGCGTTCGGGATCGACGGTGTCCCTGGCCGAAGCTACAGTGGCGGCCCTCGACACCATCGAGCCTGCCCGGAGTGCCCATGGACAGCCGCCTCGACCGCATGATCGCCCGCCTCACCACCCAGCGCCGGGCGCTGGAGCGGGCGGCGGAGGAGACCCGGGGCTTGCCCGGCCCGGTGCTGGAGATCGGCCTGGGCAAGGGCCGCACCTACAGCCATCTGCGCAAGCTGTTCCCGGACCGCCGGATCATCGCCTTCGACCGCGACCTGCACGCCCCGGCTGATGCGGCGCCGGCCAGCGCCGACCTTGTGCTGGGCGATTTCCGCGAAACGCTGCCCGCCTTGTCCGGCTGCGCGCCCGCAGCCTTGGCCCATGCCGATTTCGGCAGTGAGGACCGCGCCCGCGACACCGCCCAGGCCGGCTGGCTGGCGGCGCTCATCGATGCGTTGATGGCACCGGGTGGCCTAGTGGTCAGCGACCGGGCGATGCAGTCGCCGCGCTGGACCCCCTTGCCCTTCGACACGCCGGACTGGCCTTATTTCCTCTGGCGCGTGAACTAGCCGCCACCACAGCTCACTTCACATCCGGCATCCGTTTCCGCGGCTTCGTCGGCCGGGTGGTCAAGGCCAACATGCTGCTCATAGTCGAATGCCGCCACTGCTACCACGCCGGCCGCTTCAAAGCGAACGACGTGGCCAAGGTGGTCGGCTGGAACAAGCCGCTCGAAACCATCCGCTTCCGCTGCAAGCGCTGCGGCGGCAAGGACACTGAGGTCAAGACCCAGTTCATCGACCAGGATCACCCGCCCAAGGGTTATATCTGGGTGCTGCAGAAGGCGAGGAGCTAAAACAACGACCCCTGCGCCGGCGGCTCCGCCGGAAACTTGATTTGCGTCGCCGGCTTGTCCACGATCACCAGCGCGTCGTCCGGCGCCGGCCGCTGCAGCGTCCTCGCCTCCGACCATGGCGCTGTCAGCCACAGCTCGGTCTCCGCCTCGGTGGTCAGGATCACCGGCATCGCTTTCTCGTGGATCGGCGCGATCAACGCGTTCGGCCTGGTCGTCAGGAAGCCGTAGAGCTCGTGGTCGCCCGGACCTTCCTTCACCTTGCGCACGCCATGCCAGGGCGTCCACAGCCCGGCGAAGAAGAACAGCGGGCGGTCCTCGCCGAGCGCGAACCAGAAATTCTTCTGCACGCCCGTTTCAGGATCCTTGTCGCCGGGCTTTGGCGAGGGTTCGGCAAAGCTCGTCACCGGCACCAGGCAGCGGTTCTCGACGCCGAGATAAGGCAGCCAGTGGGCATATTGGGGGTTGCGGATGTTGGTCGTGCCGGGATCGGCATTGCCGCGCACGCGTTCTTGCGGCGTCGGCATGCCCCAGCGCAGCCGGGCGAGCTCGCGGCTGCCGTCGGCGGCATTGCGCACCACCAGCGCCGGTTGGTTCGGATAGATGTCGACCGAAGGTTCGAGATTGCCCGAAATGTCGCGCAGCGCTCGCGTCCACTGGCGGATCGCTTCCTG
>NZ_RZSF01000556.1:0-2594 GCF_004023325.1 Mesorhizobium sp. M1A.F.Ca.ET.072.01.1.1
GTCAATGCCCCGCTGCCCAAGGGCAAGGATCCGCAATCGGTGACGATGGACGAGGCAATCGCCCTGATTGCCGAGAAGGAAGCCAAGGGCGGAGGCGGCAAGAAGCCGTTCCGCCGGGCGGCAAAGAAAGGATAGCACGACGTGGCGCGCAGGATCTCCGGAAGAAGTCACGGCGATCCGCGCAGCGCCGACACCAGGGCGAAGGTGGTCAAGGATGACTACCGGCCCTCGCGCGACGAAATCCTGCGCTACATCGCCGAAAACCCCGACCGCTCCGGAAAACGCGACATCGCCAAGGCTTTCGCGCTGCGCGGCGAGGACCGCATCTGGCTCAAGGATCTGCTGCGCGACCTGCAGGATGAGGGCCTGCTGACGAGGAACCGCAAGCGGCTCACCCGCGTCGGCGCCCTGCCCCACGTCGCCGTGCTCGACATTTTCGGCCGCGATAACGACGGTGTGCTTCTGGCGCATCCGAGCGAATACACCGGCCCGGGCTCGCCGCCCGTGATCGCCATCCGCATTTCGCGCGGCGCCAGCGGCCCGGTTCCGGGCATCGGCGCCCGCGTCCTCGCCAAGACCTTCCCGACCGACGATCCCTCAGGCCCCGCCTATACCGGGCGGGTCATGAAGATTTTCGAGAAGCGCAGCGAAGCCGTGCTCGGCGTCTTCCGCGTGCTGAAGGACGGCACCTTTCGCATCGAGCCGGTGGAACGCCGCCAGCCCGAGCTGATCGTCGACAAGGAATTCCAGAACGGCGCCAAAAATGGCGATCTGGTCGAGGTCGAGCCGGCGCGCGCTTCGCGCTACGGCCTGCCGCGGGCCAAGGTGCTGGCGGTGCTGGGCTCGCTGACCAGCGAGAAGGCGGTCTCGATGATCGCCATCCACGCCCACGACATACCCCATGTCTTTCCGGCCGATGTGATCGCCGAAGCCGACGCCGTGAAGCCGGTTTCGCTTGCCGGGCGCGAGGACTGGCGCGATCTGCCGCTGGTCACCATCGATCCGGCCGACGCCAAGGACCATGACGACGCGGTGTTCGCCACGCCCGATACGGACGAGAAGAATCCCGGCGGCGTCATCGTCACCGTGGCAATCGCCGATGTCGCTGCCTATGTCCGCTACGGCACGCCGCTCGACCGCGAGGCGCTGAAGCGTGGCAATTCGGTCTATTTCCCGGACCGCGTCGTGCCGATGCTGCCCGAGCGCATCTCCAACGACCTCTGCTCGCTGCGCGAAGGCGAGGACCGTCCCGCGATCGCCGTGCGCATGACCTTTTCGGCGGACGGCCGCAAGCTCAGGCACTCCTTCCACCGCATCATGATGAAATCGGCGGCCAAGCTCGCCTATCCGCAGGCGCAGGCGGCGATCGATGGCGTGCCCGACGACAAGACGGGGCCGATCCTCGAAGGCGTTCTGAAGCCCCTCTGGGACGCCTATGCCGTGCTCAAGCGCGGCCGCGACAGCCGCCAGCCGCTCGAACTGGAGCTGCCGGAACGCAAGATCCTGCTCAAGCCCGACGGCACCGTCGACCGGGTCGTCGTGCCGGAGCGCCTCGATGCCCACAAGCTGATCGAGGAGTTCATGATCCAGGCCAATGTCGCGGCCGCGGAGACGCTTGAAGGCAAGAAAGAGCCGCTCGTCTACCGCATCCACGACGCGCCGTCGCTGGCGAAACAGGAATCGCTGCGCGAGTTCCTGCACACGCTTGGCCTGTCGCTGGCGCGCGGCGCGCAGATGCGGCCCGGGCAGTTCAACGGCATTCTGGAGCGGGTGCGCGGCGCCGACAACGAGGCGCTGGTCAATGAAGTGGTGCTGCGCTCGCAGAGCCAGGCGGAATACTCGCCGAAGAACATCGGCCATTTCGGTCTCAACCTGAGACGCTACGCGCATTTCACCTCGCCGATCCGGCGCTATGCGGATCTCATCGTGCATCGCGGACTGATTGCCGCGCTCGGCCTCGGTCCCGGCGGCCTGACGCAGCAGGAAGCGGATCGCCTGGAGGAGGTCGGTGCGCTGATCTCGGCCACCGAACGCCGCGCCATGGCCGCCGAACGCGACACGGTCGACCGGTTGATCGCGGGCTACCTCGCTGAGCGCATCAACGACACCTTCGACGCGCGCATCTCCGGCGTCGCCAAGGCGGGACTCTTTGTCCAATTGCCGCAGTATGGCGCCGATGGTTTCATCCCGGTGTCAAGTTTGGACGGCGATTACTATATCTACGATGAAACCGCTCGATCGCTGTTCGGAGAGCGCACCGGCAAGGGCTACCAGCTAGCCGACCGCGTCGAGGTGCGGCTGCTCGAGGTTGCGCCGATGGCAGGCGCGATGCGTTTCGAGATGCTGAGCGACCCGAAGCCGCTGCCAGGCTCGCGACGGTCGTTCCACAAGACCAAGGGCCGCGCCCGCGCGTCGCAGTCGCGCATGGGTCCCCGCGGCAGGAGAAGATGATGTCGAAGGGCATGGAAGAACAGGTTTTCGGCGGCGAGCATCATTCCGGCCGCGTCGCGCGTCCGCTGTGGACGGCAATCAAGCGCGGCATGCTTGGCCGCTGCCCGCATTGCGGCGAAGGCAAGCTGTTCGGCGCCTTCACC
>NZ_RZSF01000557.1:0-2583 GCF_004023325.1 Mesorhizobium sp. M1A.F.Ca.ET.072.01.1.1
GTGGCCAAGCACCCGCCAGGTGCCGGCAAGGCCGATGCCGACGGTGACGGCGAGCGAGACGAGGATCGTCGCCACCGCAACTTCCGGCATGAAGTGCGACGGCAGCGTCATGATGCGGGCCACCACGAACCATGCCGCGACGCCGCCCGCGGCAAGCGCGAACAGCGCGGTCGCAAGACCGATCAGCACATATTCCAGCGAGAAGGCCGCAATCAGCGTCCTCCTTGTCGCGCCGAGCGTCTTCAGCACCACCGCGTCGTGGATGCGCGCCCGGTTGCCGGCGGCCAAAGCCCCGGAGAGCACCAGCACGGAGGCGATCAGCGCCACGCCGGCTGCGGCGCGGATCGCAGTGCCCAGCTGCGCGACCAGCCGGTTGACGATGTCGAGCGCGTCCTTGACCCTCACCGTCGTCACTGCCGGAAAGGCGCGGGTGACAGCGTTGAGCAGCCGCGCGTCGTCGGCCGTGGTGGCCTTTCTGTCGGTCAGCGTCGCCAGCCAGCCATGCGGCGCGCCGGCGAACGTATTGGGCGAGAAGATCATGACGAAATTGATACCCATGGTTTCCCACTCGACCTGGCGGAAGCTGGCTATTCTTGCCGTCACGTTGCGGCCGAGCACGTTGACCGTGACCGTGTCGCCGAGCTTCAGCCCGATCGCTTTGCCTTCCTCGGCCGAGAACGACACCAGCGGCTCGCCGGAATAGTCCTGCGGCCACCATTTGCCTTCGGTCAGCGTAGCGTTTTCCGGCTGCTTTCCGTCATAGGTCAGCCCGCGGTCGCCGCGCAGCACCCAGGCGCCGTCGGCCGGGACCTTCACCTTGTCGACGGCGATGCCGTTGAGCGCCATGATGCGGCCGCGCAGCATCGGCACCTTGACCAGCATCCCTTGCGGCGCTTCCTTTTCAACCAGGCCGGCAAAGGCATCGACATCGCTGCTCTGGATGTCGACGAAGAAGAAGTTGGGCGCCCGCTCCGGCAGACTGCCGGAGATCTGGCGTCTGAGATTCCCGTCGATCAGCGCCAGCGTCACCAGCAGCGTCAGGCCGAGCCCGAGCGACAGCACCACCGATGGCGTCAGCGCGCCGGGCCGGTGGATATTGCCGAGCGCCAGCCTGAGAGAGACCGAGCGCAGCCGCGGGCTTCGCCGGGCCAGCCATTGGACCAGCGCAGCCACCAGCCGCAGCACCAGGAAGGCAAAGGCGGTGGCGCCGACGAAGATCGAGGCGATGCGCCGAGCGTCGGCGAAAAGGATGGCGAGCGCCGCCAGCGCGAGCACGATCGTCAGCGCGGCGCCGACATAGGGCAGGCGCGGCAGGCCGCGGCTTTCGAACCCCATTTCGCGAAACAGCGCCGTTGCCGGCACGTCGCGGGCGCGGCCGAGCGGCAGCAGCGCGAAGGCCAGCGTCACCAAAAGGCCGAACAGGGCCGCGATCGCAAGCGCGCCGGGATAAAAGCCGCCTTGCGCCGGCACCGGAATGACCGACTGCAGGAGCGCGCTCGCCACGAACGGCATTGCCGCACCCAGGATCAGGCCAAGCACGATGCCGAGGCCGGCAATCAAAAGGATCTGCACGAGATAGATGGTGAAGACGAAGCCCCCGGAGGCGCCGAGGCTCTTGAAGGTGGCGATGACGCCGCGCTTGCCGTCGAGATAGGCGCGGACCGCATTCGCCACGCCGACGCCGCCGACCACAAGCGCCGTCAGCCCGACCAGCGTCAGGAACTGCGAGAAGCGCTGGATGTTGGCGGAAAGCGCCGGCGCTGCGTTGCTGCGCGTGCGGATCGACCAGCCGGCCTGCGGAAAATCCTTCGCCGCTTCGGCCTGAATGCCTTTGATGCGCGCCTCGCTCGCGCCATCGGGCAGTCGGATCTTATAGGCGTTCTCGACCAGGCTGCCGGGCTGAACCAGCCCTGACGCGACCAGCCCGTCGTGCGAAATCATCAGCCGCGGCGCGAAGCCGAAACCGTCGGAAATCGCGTCGGGTTCGCTGACCAATCGGGCCCTCAGCTCGAACGTTGTGCCGCCAAGCTTCAAGCGGTCGCCGATATGCAGATTGAGGCGATCGAACAAGAGATCGGGCGCGGCGGCGCCGAAGATGCCGGATCTCTCGCCGAACAACTCATTCCTGGGCAGCTGCGGATCGGTCTCCAGCGTGCCGTAAAGCGGATAGGCGTCGTCGACCGCCTTGGCTTCGACCAGCGCCTGGTCGGAGCCGTCCTCGAGCCGCGCCATCGAGCGCATGCCGGAATTCAGCGAGACCGTGCCGAGGCTCTTGATGAAGCCGAGCTCGGCGTCCGAAGCGCTGCGCTGGTTGATCTGGAAGCGCAGGTCGCCGCCGAGCAGCGTCTGGCCCTGGTTGGCGACGCCGGCGGTAATCGCCTGCGCCACCGAATTGACGCCGCCGATCGCCGCGACGCCAAGCGCGATGCAGGCGAGGAAGATCATGAAGCCGGACAGCCCGCCGCGCATCTCTCGCAGCGAGAAGCGGAGGGCCAGTCTCAAAGTCCGCATCAGGCCGGCACCTTAGCCTGTTTTGGCGCGTCCTCGATGCGTCCCGAGCGCATCGACACCTGGCGCGAGCAG
>NZ_RZSF01000558.1:0-2570 GCF_004023325.1 Mesorhizobium sp. M1A.F.Ca.ET.072.01.1.1
GTCTGACAAAAACCCGCGAAACCTTTCGCGGGCGCATTCATCCAAGATCAGACTGCTCGCGGCCGGATCACGGCGCGATCTCATACTCATGGAGCAACCCATGTCCAATCTTCTTCCCGCCGCGCGAGCGCAAGCTCGTCCGCGCGGTTTCGAACGGCTCGGCCTTGCCGTGTTCGCTCTTCTCCTGTTCGCATGCGTTCCCGGCGCCCAGGCGCATGAATTCAAGGCCGGTGACCTGGAGGTCGGGCACCCGTGGTCGCGCGCAACGCCGCCGGGCGCCAAGGTGGCCGGCGGCTATTTCACCGTCACCAACAAGGGCGGCTCGCCCGACCGGCTGCTGTCGATTTCCTCCGACATCTCCGACAAGGCCGAATTGCATGAGATGAGTGTCAAGGACGGCGTCATGACGATGCGGCCGGTGAGCGGCGGGCTCGTGATCCCGGCCGGCGGCAAGGTCGCACTGAAGCCGGGTGGCTATCACCTGATGTTCATCGGCCTGAAGCGACAGCCCAAGCAGGGCGAGAAATTCCCGGCCACGCTGACCTTCGAGAAGGCCGGCAGCGTCAAAGTCGAGTTCGCCGTCGAGGGCATGGGCGAGACGGGCGGCATGGACGATCACGCCGAGTGATCATTTCGAAATTAGAGGGACAATTCATGAAGAAGTATCTTTTGGCGGTGGGCGCGGTTCTGGCGCTCGGAACAAACGCCGCGCTTGCGCACATCACGCTCGAAACTCAGGAAGCGGCCGTCGGCTCGACCTATAAGGCCGTGCTGCGCGTGCCGCATGGCTGCGAGGGCAAGGCGACGACCGCGGTGCGCGTGCAGATTCCGGAAGGCGTCATTTCGGTCAAGCCGATGCCAAAGCCCGGCTGGACGCTGCAGACCAAGAAAGGCCGATACGAGAAATCCTACCAGCTCTATGGCGAGACGCTGACCACCGGCGTCAAGGAAGTCGACTGGAGCGGCGGCAACCTGCCGGACGAATTCTATGACGAGTTCATTTTCCGTGCTTCGCTCGCCGCCGATCTTCCGGCCGGCCAGATGCTCTATTTCCCGGTGGTCCAGGAATGCGGCGATGCCGCCGATCGCTGGATCGAGATTCCGGCGGCGGGACAGGATGAGGATGCACTGGAAAATCCGGCGCCCGGCATCAAATTGCTGCCGAAGAAATGATCTCTCGATGGCGCGTCCCATTCGGGCGCGCCGTCCCTTCTCGAAAGACCGCATGAACGCAGCAGCAACTTTCCCAATCCGCCTGACGGGCATGCGCATCGGGCCAGTCGCCAGCGGCCTGTTCGCGGCTTTCGTACTCGTGCTGCTGCTGGTGCTACCCGGCCGCGCCCTCGCGCATGCGGCCTTGGTCGCGACCGATCCGCCCGATGGTGCGGTGCTGTCGCAGAGTCCCGCGCGGTTCTCGCTGACCTTCAGCGAGCCGGTTTCGCCCCTGGTGCTCACTCTGGTGCGGCCGGACGGCACGCAACTTTCGCTGACCTCCTTCCGGCTCAACGATCAGACCGTCGAGATCGATAATCCGGAGACGCTCAAATCCGGCACGCATGTGCTGAGCTGGCGGGTGATTTCGGAGGACGGCCATCCGGTCGGCGGCTCGGCGCTGTTTTCCGTCGGCGCGCCAAGTGCTGCGCCGGTAGCGGGCGACGCCGTCGATTTGTCGCTGCGCACGGCAATCTGGATCGGTAAGCTCCTTCTCTATGCCGGGCTGTTCCTCGGCGCCGGCGGCGCCTTCGCGCTCGCCTGGCTCGCTGGAGACTGTCGCTGCGGCCAGGGTTTCGTTATCGGCGCTCTTCTGTGCGGACTGGCCGCCGCCCCGTTCTCGCTCGGATTTCAGGGGTTGGACGCG
This sequence comes from Mesorhizobium sp. M1A.F.Ca.ET.072.01.1.1, assembly GCF_004023325.1. Taxonomy (NCBI): domain Bacteria; kingdom Pseudomonadati; phylum Pseudomonadota; class Alphaproteobacteria; order Hyphomicrobiales; family Phyllobacteriaceae; genus Mesorhizobium; species Mesorhizobium sp. M1A.F.Ca.ET.072.01.1.1. Next base: position 1,859 of record NZ_RZSF01000558.1, read on the forward strand.
CTCGGCGCGCCGCTCGCCCGGTTTGCGGCGCCCACCGTGTGGGAGACCGCGCTTGCCACCAGCTTCGGCTGGACGGTGCTTGCCGCCCTGATTGCACTCGGCCTTGCCTTGCTGTCCCTCGCCGGACCGCGCGCTCTTGGCAAGCTGCTTGCGCTCGCCGGGCTCGTCGGTGTGGGCACGGCGCTTGCGGCAAGCGGCCACGCCAGCGCCGCCGAGCCGCAATGGCTGACGCGGCCGCTCGTTTTCCTGCATGGCACAGCCATCGCCTTCTGGAGCGGCGCGCTCGCGCCGCTCGGCCTTGCGTTGCGCTATCAGCCGGCGGAGGCCAAAATCTTCTTGCGCCGGTTTTCGCGCGCGATCCTGCCCGTGGTTGCCGTGCTTGCGATAAGCGGCATCGTGCTGGCGATCATCCAAGTGCGCGAACCGGCAGCGCTCATCAACACCGCCTATGGCCGCCTGCTGCTGCTGAAACTGGCCCTGCTTTTGTTCCTGTTCACCCTTGCCTCCGTAAACCGATGGACGCTGACCGCGCCGGCCGAAACGGGCGACACGGAAGTGCAGCGGCGGCTGGTGCGTTCGATCGGCATCGAGACGCTGATCGTGCTTGCCATCTTCGGCGTCGCCGCCGGCTGGCGCTTCACGCCGCCGCCACGCGCGCTGGCGATCGCCGCAGCGCAGCCGGCCTCGATCCACATCCACACCCTGCAGGCGA
>NZ_RZSF01000559.1:0-2551 GCF_004023325.1 Mesorhizobium sp. M1A.F.Ca.ET.072.01.1.1
GTATATCTACATGGTCCCGACGAAGAACCATTGGAACATCGTCCGGCTTTGACCCGCCACCAGAACACGGCTTCATCTTCTTCACCTTGCTGCGCCGGCCAGGTATGACGAGCGGCCGCCGCTGACCTGCATGGCCACGCACAGACGCATCGGCGCAGCAAATCTTCTACCTGTACAAGGAGCGGAGTTTGACAACGAATAGACGTCAGCGGAAGCCTGCATTCCCGCAGGCCCGGATGTCATCCATTCTTGTGGCGGACGCCGTGATCACGTCTGAACAAGCAGCGTGTGTCGCCGCCCGTTCATCGTCATTTACGCGAACAACTCCTTGTAACCGGTGGTCATCATCCAGTTCGCCCGATCGAGATGGCTTCTCGCGGCTTTCCGCGCGCGCACCGGCTCTTCCGCCGGATCGATGCCGAGGATGACCTGCGCCATCTCCTCATAACTGGCATCGTCGGCGGAGGCGTCCAGGAACCTCAAGTAGGTCTTGAAGTGCTCCTTGTCGTAGGCGGTCAGGCTGTCCGACCAGGGGACTTCATCTTTAAGACCTGGTTCAACGTCTGTGTATTTCATCACGATATCGGGCTCCGGAAACAACTGGTCGAAGATTTCGCTTCGATAGGCTACCCGAACCCGAGGGGAATATCGTCTCAACACGACATTCCGATCATGGTCTGCAAGTGCCTGCCGAAGCGATGAGCGCTCCTTTTGGCGATGCAACTCCAGGTTAGGGATGAATTGCAAAAAGCTCAGACTGTTCGGCTGGCCGTCGATTCTGGCCGACTGCTCGGCCAGCAATTTCACATAATTTCACATTCAAAACAGAGACGAAGTCGGCCCAGAGCTTAGGTCGAAAAGCGCTTACCAGCTGACCGCACCTATTGCGAAGAAATGCGCCACCGACCGCGGCAAGAACGCCAAAGCGCCGGATCGTGGACCCCTCTCGCGAGCGGTTTCTTACAAAACTGGTTGAGGCGCAGCATATTGTTTCCAAAATATTTTGCTCTTCGCCCTCTCTTCGTCCGTCCCCCTCGTTCGTCTTGACTAGCACGACCCCACAGCCTATCTCACCGCCACGTTAGCACTCTCCACTGGCGAGTGCCAACGACGCTCCGGCAACGGAGAACCTTTCAACCTCCGCACCAGGGATATCCAAAATGGCAAAGTCGAATTTCCGGCCGCTGCATGACCGCGTGGTCGTACGCCGGGTTGAATCCGAATCCAAGACCTCCGGCGGCATCATCATCCCCGACACGGCTAAGGAAAAGCCGCAGGAAGGCGACATCATCGCCGTTGGTTCCGGCGCCCGCGACGAAGCCGGCAAGCTCGTCCCGCTGGACGTCAAGGCCGGCGATCGCATCCTGTTCGGCAAGTGGTCGGGCACCGAAGTCAAGCTCAATGGCGAAGACCTTCTGATCATGAAGGAATCCGACATCATGGGCATCATCGGCTGAATATCGGCCTCACCGTCACTTAAATCCCAGGGCTCAATTCAAGCCCCTGCCAGGAGCTAAAAATGGCTGCCAAAGACGTAAAATTTTCTCGCGATGCCCGTGAGCGCATGCTGCGCGGCGTCAACATCCTCGCCGACGCAGTGAAGGTCACGCTCGGCCCCAAGGGCCGCAACGTGGTCATCGACAAGTCGTTCGGCGCTCCGCGCATCACCAAGGACGGCGTCACCGTCGCCAAGGAAATCGAGCTTGAGGACAAGTTCGAGAACATGGGCGCGCAGATGGTCCGCGAAGTTGCTTCGAAGACCAACGACATCGCCGGCGACGGCACCACGACCGCGACCGTTCTGGCGCAGTCGATCGTCCAGGAAGGCCACAAGGCGGTTGCCGCCGGCATGAACCCGATGGACCTGAAGCGCGGCATCGACCTCGCGGTCAGCGACGTCGTCTCGACGCTGATCAAGAACGCCAAGAAGATCAAGACCTCGGAAGAGGTTGCCCAGGTCGGCACCATCGCCGGCAATGGCGATGCTTCGGTCGGCTCGATGATCGCCGAAGCGATGCAGAAGGTCGGCAATGAGGGCGTCATCACGGTCGAGGAAGCCAAGACCGCCGAGACCGAACTCGAAGTCGTCGAAGGCATGCAGTTCGACCGCGGCTATCTCTCGCCCTACTTCGTCACCAACGCCGACAAGATGGTTGCGGATCTGGAAGACGCCTACATCCTTCTCCACGAGAAGAAGCTCTCCAACCTGCAGGCCATGCTGCCGATCCTCGAGGCTGTCGTGCAGACCTCGAAGCCGCTGGTCATCATTTCGGAAGACGTCGAAGGCGAGGCCCTGGCCACGCTGGTCGTCAACAAGCTGCGTGGCGGCCTGAAGATCGCCGCCGTCAAGGCGCCGGGCTTCGGTGATCGCCGCAAGGCCATGCTGGAAGACATCGCCATCCTCACCGGCGGCCAGGTCATTTCCGAAGACCTCGGCATCAAGCTCGAGAATGTCGGCCTCAACATGCTCGGCCGCGCCAAGAAGGTGTCTATCTCCAAGGAGAACACCACCATCGTCGACGGCGCCGGCAAGAAGGCCGAGATCCAGGGC
>NZ_RZSF01000055.1:0-28147 GCF_004023325.1 Mesorhizobium sp. M1A.F.Ca.ET.072.01.1.1
GACCGCCTCGAACACATCCTGCACGGTGATCTGCCTTCCGCGGTAGCTGCCGGGCAGGATCGAACCGCCATAAATGAAGATCGACGGCACGTTGAGCCGCACCATCGCCATCATCATGCCGGGCAGCGACTTGTCGCAGCCGGCAAGCCCGACCAGCGCATCATAGCAATGGCCGCGCATGGTGAGCTCGACTGAATCGGCGATCACCTCGCGCGACACCAGCGACGACTTCATGCCCTGGTGGCCCATGGCGATACCGTCCGTGACGGTGATGGTGCAGAACTCGCGCGGCGTGCCATTGGCGGCCGCGACGCCTTTCTTCACCACCTGTGCTTGGCGCATCAGCGAGATGTTGCAGGGTGCGGCCTCGTTCCAGCAGCTGGCGACGCCGACCAGCGGCTGCGCGATCTCGGCCGCCGACAGTCCCATGGCGTAGAGGTATGAACGATGCGGCGCGCGCGCCGGACCTTCGGTCACGTAGCGGCTGGGCAGCTTGGCCTTGGAGATTGCCTTGGCGTCCATCGTCGTCCTTGCCGCACACCCCGCGGCCGGTCCCATCGCCGGGCCAACCTGGCACGCGTCCCGAGACCTACTCGAGTTGCTCCGGGTTTATGGCGGGAAATGGGCAGTTCCCTCGGCTAGCCTTTTAGCTTCGGGGTTGTTCATAAACTGTTGCTGAAACGTCACAATCGTCTGAAGCGCCGGCTGTGCAGCTAATTTGCAACACAGGATCGGCCAACCAGCCCAGGCCGTTGATTGCCCAATAGAAAAAGGCCGGGCGGTGCCCGGCCTTCTTCGCGGAACTGCGGGAGCGGCTTAGAACTTGATCTTTATGCCACCCGAGATCGCCGTGACCAAATCGTTGCCGAAGTCGTAGCTGACGTCCGTACCGGCCACATAGCCATTCTCATCGGTCAACGTACCGGAGTGACCGCTCGTCATGACGCCGATAGCACCTGCCAGGCGAATCTCGATGTTCGGCTTCGGGGTATAGGCAACGCCGCCGCCAAGGGTCCAGGTGTCGGTCTGCGAGCCGTAGCCGTGGGAGGTGCCACGGTCCCAGGTCAGTTGGCCGGCCGCGGCCCACTGATCGTTGAACTTGTGACCGATACCCCCAGAAATTGTCCAGCCGTCGCGATACATAAGGTCAAGAGACGTCAGCCGGATCGGAAACGGCGAAACAGTGGTGCAGGCGGCAAGTCCCTGCGAGGCTTGCGAACAGATCGGAATGCTCTGCAGTAAGCTCCAGTTGACCCACTTGATCGAGCCGAAGGCCAGCCAACCGGGTGCAATGCCCGATTGCAACTTCAATTCCACCGTATCCGGCATGTATTGCGTGGGGGCGTAGATTGCTGTGGTGCCCTGCCCGAGATTGGTCAGGTCAAGCGTACCCGAGATATTGTCGAGCTTGACCTTGGAATTGTAGACGAGGCTGGCGCGTAGGGCGATATCCGGAATTTCGTAAGCGATACCGGCGCGCCAACCCCAGCCGCGGCTATCCAGATCAACACGGCCGGTGCCCTGGAAATCGGGAACCAGTGGCGACACCAAGCTCTCTTTGAAGCCATAGACTTCCTGGTAAAATACGCCGCCAATGAAGCGAAGCTGGCCCTTACCGACGTCCATCTTGTAAGAGCACGTACCCGCGTAGTTGTTGCTCTTGATGTCGGTTTCCATGTTGGATTGGGCACCAGCCCAGAGGCCCGGAGCGGTATGCGCTCCCCACGGCTGCGAATAGTCGACCATGCAGACGACGCCAGGGACAAGCTGTGCCTTGACGCCGATGCGCGGCACCCAATAGTCCTCACTGTCCTTCGCAGTACTGCCAAGCGCGGTCACATTGCCGTCGCTCGGGTCGGTATCCACCGCGTTCTTGAGCTTGCGGTTGGGCATCACATAAGTTGCTTCCGCTTCCGTCGCGAACGGCGCCGGATCGAACAGCAGGTCGATGTCATAGCCGCCGCGCTCAATGCCGCCGGCATGCGCCGGGTGCATCGCCGATCCGATCAAAGCCAGCGAGAAGCACCCTGCCCCCAGCAGTGCTTTGAGCCGCAAAACGTTCATGGAAATCCCTCCCCGAAACACGAAGTGGGGCAAGCTAGAACCAATTCAGGTTAACGGCGCAACAACGAATTCGTGAGCTGTACATGTACACCTTGACAGCTCGTATTTTCGCCATGGTCATCGACCGCCCATTGAGCCCTAAAAGCGGCTCACTCGGCATCGGCGCGAGAGAAAAAATTGCAAAAACGGTCCGAAACAGCTCAAAAACGGGCCATTTTGAACGGAATAGGCCCCATTGTTACATTACGGCAACAATGGGGCCAAAACTTTCCGTTTACGTCAAAATTAACCCAACGGCAGGCCCTTATCCGAGTGTAGTGACGCTTCGTAAAGCGCCCTCCAGCGGAGCCGAATCTTGCCGGTCACCCGGCGTCTCGGACCCTGGTCAGGGCGACTGAAAGCTTCTCTTGCGCCTCGCGATATTCGGCGAGCTTTTCGCGCTCTGCCTCGACCACCTCCTGCGGCGCGTTGGCGACGAACTTCTCGTTGGAGAGCTTCTTGTGCAGGCGGGCGATCTCCTCGGTCACCTTGGCCAGTTCCTTCTGCAGCCGCGTTGCTTCGGCCTGAAGGTCGATCAGGCTGCCGAGCGGCAGACAGACGGTTGCCTCGTTAAGAACGATCTGGGCCGAGCCTTTCGGCGGCGCATCGACCAGCGCGATGTCGCCGACGCGCGCCAGCCGCTTGATGGCCTGGGCGTGGCGCTCCAGTCTTTCCTGTGTAAGGGCATTGGCGCCGATCACCGTCAGCGGCGCGATCGCCGCCGGCGGCACGTTCATTTCCGAGCGCACCGAGCGAATGCCGGAGACGAGCTCGACCAGCCAGTTGATGTCGGCGGCAGCCTCGTCATCCTCGAAATCGGGCGCGGGCCAGGCGGCGTGGCAAAGCAGGGAGGTGCGTACCTTCCCCTCGCCTGCGGTCTGCGCCCACAGCTCCTCGGTCATGAACGGCATCATCGGGTGCAGCAGCTTGTAGATCTCGTCCAGCACGAAGGCGACACAGGCCCGGCTCTCCGCCTTGGCCGCCTCGTCCGTGCCCATGAACACCGGCTTAAGCAGTTCCAGATACCTGTCGCAGAACAAGTTCCAGACGAAGCGATAGGCGGCGCCCGCCGCCTCGTTGAAGCGGTAGGTGGTGATGCCCTCCGTGATCGCCCGCGCCGCCCGCGTCAGCTCGGTCAGGATCCAGCGGTTGACCGCGAGCTTGGCGTCGTGCAGCCAGAAATCGTCGTTCCTGGCGACCTCGTTCATTTCGGCGAAGCGCGTGGCGTTCCAGAGCTTGGTCCCGAAATTGCGGTATCCGGCGATACGCGCCGGGTCGAGCTTCACGTCGCGCCCCTGCGCTGCCATCACGGTCAAGGTGAAGCGCAGCGCGTCGGCGCCATACTCGTCGATCAGTTCGAGCGGGTCGATGACGTTGCCTTTCGACTTCGACATCTTCTGCCCGTTCTTGTCGCGCACCAGCGCATGAACATAGACCGTGTGGAACGGCTCCTCGTTCATGAAATGCAGGCCCATCATCATCATCCGGGCCACCCAGAAGAAGATGATGTCGAAGCCGGTCACCAGCACGTCGGTCTGGTAGTAGGTCTTCAGCTCCGGCGTCTGGTCAGGCCAGCCGAGCGTCGAGAACGGCCACAGCGCCGAGGAGAACCAGGTGTCGAGAACGTCCTCGTCGCGCGTCAGGATCTCGCCCGGCTTGAAATTTTCAAGCTTGTCCTCGACCCAGGCCTTCCACGGGCCTTCCAGCGCCAAATAATATTCGACCGCCGCGGCCAGCGCTTCCTCTTCGGTCTTCTCGACGAAGACGCGTCCGTCCGGCCCGTACCAGGCCGGAATCTGGTGCCCCCACCACAGCTGCCGCGAGATGCACCAGGGCTGGATGTTCTCCATCCAGTCGTAATAGGTCTTTTCCCAGTTCCTCGGCACGAAGTTCGTGCGGCCCTCGCGCACAGAGGCAATGGCCGGCTTGGCGAGCTCCGCCGCGTTGACGTACCACTGGTCGGTGAGGAACGGCTCGATCGGCACGCCGCCGCGATCGCCATGCGGCACGGTGTGGCGATGCGGCTCGACCTTTTCCAGGAAGCCGCCCGCTTCTATCAGCTCGACGATCTTCTTGCGCGCCACGAAGCGATCCAGCCCGTCGAGCTCATCCCAGACGGCCTGGCGCTGCGGAGTCACTTCAAGACCGGCAAGGAACTCCTCGTTATCCTTGAGCTTGATGTAGGCTTCGACGGTCAGGATGTTGATCGCCGGCAGCTTGTGGCGCTTGCCGACCTCAAAGTCGTTGAAGTCATGCGCCGGGGTGATCTTGACCGCGCCGGAACCCTTTTCCGGATCCGAATACTCATCCGCCACAACGGGTATCCTGCGGCCGACGATCGGCAGGATGACGTGCTTGCCGACCAGGTCGCGAAACCGCTCGTCGTCGGGGTGCACCGCCACCGCCGTGTCGCCCAGCATGGTTTCCGGGCGTGTCGTGGCGACGGTGATGAAGGTCTGCGGATTCTCGGGATCGAACGCCAGGCCTTCGACCGGGTAGCGGAAATGCCAGAGATTGCCGTTGACCTCATGCTGCTCGACCTCGAGGTCGGAAATAGCCGTCAACAGCTTCGGATCCCAGTTCACAAGGCGCTTGTCCTTGTAGATCAGTCCCTGCTTGTAGAGGGTGACGAACACCTCCAGCACCGCCTTGGACAGACCCTCGTCCATGGTGAAGCGCTCTCGGCTCCAGTCGGCCGAGGCACCGAGCCGCCTCAGCTGGTTAAAGATCGCGCCGCCGGATTCGGCTTTCCACTCCCAGACCTTCTCGATGAACTCCTCGCGCGACAGGTCGCGGCGATGGATCTGCCTCTCCATCAGCTGCCGCTCGACCACCATCTGCGTGGCGATGCCGGCATGATCCATGCCCGGCTGCCACAGCACATTCTTGCCGCGCATGCGCTCGAACCGCACCAGGATATCCTGCAGCGTGTTGTTGAGCGCGTGCCCCATATGCAGCGAGCCCGTAACGTTCGGCGGCGGGATGACGATGGTGAAGGCTTCCGCCCCTTCCTCCGCGCCGGCGCCGGCGCGGAACGCATCGGCCTCTTCCCAGATTTTGGCGATCTTCGGCTCGACGGTCTTGGCGTCGTAGGTTTTATCAAGCATGGAGGAAGTCCGAACTGTCGGGAACAAGCGTCCGGTGTAAATCGGAAGCTCTTGGCCGAGTCAACCGCGAGAAGGATGGGCCCGCCTTGCCCAGATAGGCTTGCGGCGATCTGCGGCAAGCCCATGACTCATCGCGAGACAGATCGCGCGGCCACATTTTCGCGGAAATAAAAAGCACCGCCTGAGGGTGGCGCTTTTTGCGCTGAAAGCCCAGACGAAATCACTGCGCGCCGCGCGCCACGCGCTCGATTTCCTCGCGCACCAGCCGTTCGACCAGGGTCGGCAGGTTGTTGTCGAGCCAGTCCTGCAGCATCGGCCGCAGCATCTCCTCGGCCATCTCGTCGAAGCTCTTCTTGCTGCGGCTGGCGAAGGCATCGGAAAGCTCGCCGAAGGCCGCCGCGACCTGACGGCCCGCATGCTCGGACAGGATTGCCGGCCGGGCTGGCGGCAGGTCGGCCGAGGATGGCGCCGAAACGTTGTCGGGCGCCGCGGGTTCGGTGGTTGGCGCGGCAAGATCCTCCTCGTCGATCTCGACTTCGGGCGCCACTTCCGGAGTTGCTACCTTCGCCTTGACGGAGTTTCCGCCAACGGCGGCGATCTCGCGCCGCCAATCGGCGACGATGGTATCGGCACTTTGCGGCACGCTCTCCGCTGCCCTCGCGACCGCCGGGGTGTCCGGCTCGGCGGCTACCCTGGCCCCGACTTCCGCCAGGGTGGTGGGAGCGGGCGCGGTCTTCACCGGTTCAGGGCCGGTCTCGGCGATCGTCGGATCGGACGCCGCAAGCTGGGACTGTATTTCCGCCAGACTCACCGGCTTGCTGGGAGCGGATCCGACGTTGAGCTCGGAACGGAAGGCATCATCAAGGTCGGCCGTCTGCGCTGCCGGCGTCGGCCGGAGGTCCTGGCGAACGTCACCGTTGTCCGCCGCCGGTTGCTTGCGGCCGGTGTCGCTGTCCTCGATGATCCTTCGGATGGAAGCAAGTATCTCTTCCATGGAAGGTTCGCGCTGCGCGCTGCTCGCTGTCGCCATCGTCACATCCGCCGCCTTTGTGACTTGTTCAAGATTTCCATTCCGGCAAGACCGGAATTCGAATCAATGCGGACAGCGTAACCGACCGATCGTCATCCGAGAATCCCCAATCTGGGGAGACGTTGGATTTCAACAGATTAGCTCGCTACGCCGCCGGCAGCCGACCGTCTGGTTCCAATGCAAAAGCGCCGCGCATCCATTGGACACGCGGCGCTTTTGGAAATGCCAAAGGTTCAGCGGCCGTCCGGCGTGCGCAGCCCGATCCACTTGTCCTTGACGGCGTTGTAGTGCTCTTCCGGGTTGTATTTCGTGACCGCCAGGCCGAGTTGGCCGGCGGACAGGCGGCCAATCGCCGACAGGATGGCGTAGCTCGCCACGACGACATCGCGCTCGGAGCTCGCCTGGTTGATCTTGGCGGTGATGACGGCGTTCTGCGCGTTGAGCACGTCGAGCGTGGTGCGCTGGCCGACATTGCGTTCCTCGATGACGCCGTTGAGCGCCAGTTGCGCGGCGGCGATCACCTGCCTGTTGGCATCCACGCTTTCGCGCGCGGCGGTGTATTGCGTCCACGCCGAAGCCACGGCCTGGCGCACCTGGTCGCGGCTGACGTCGACCTCGATGCGGGCCTGGCTGAGCGATTCCTTCGATTGGCGGACCAGCGCAGAGGTGCGCCCGCCCGAATAGATCGGCACGGTAAGCGTTGCACCGATATTGGCCGAATTGGTCGTTCCTTCGGAACCCGCCGATGCAAAAACGCCGGGCGAGGTGTTGCGATACTGGCTCGAAATCCCGGCGCTGGCGGAAAGCTGCGGCAATAGCGCCCCTTCGGCCGACTTAACCGAAAAGGCCGCGGCGTCGACGAGATGCTCGGTGGCAAGGATGGCCGGATGCTCCGCGGCGGCAATGGTGAAGGCCGAATCGAGACTTCCCGGCAGCAGCTTTCCAACCGGCGCGGCCGCCTTGAGCTTGCCCGGCTCGTCGCCGATGATCTGGTGGTAGGTCGCAGCGCTTGCCAGCGCCGTCGCGCGAGCGCTGGCGAGTTGCGCCACCGCGGTCGCCCGCGAGGCATCGGCCTGTGCGACGTCGGTGCGGGTGCCCTCTCCGACCTCGAAGCGCGACCGCGCGGCGCGCGCCTGCTCGGTCAGGAATTGCAGGTTCTGTGCGGTCAGGACCGCGATCTGGCGATCGCGAATCACATCCATGTAGGCGCTTGCCGCGTTGAACAGGATGTTCTCTTCGGTGTTGCGGAGACTTTCTTGCGAGGCCCTGACCTGCGCTTCGGCCGCGGCGACATTGTTCTTGGTTTGAAAGCCGTCGAACAGCGTCTGGTCGATCTCAACCCCGAAATTGCCCGTAGTGATATTTAAGGTTTGACCCAGGTTGTTGTTGCGGCTGCTCGTGTAGTCGATGCTTGCCGATCCCCTGATCGTCGGCCGGTAGCCGGACTTGGCGATGGCCACGCCCTCGTCGGTGACACGGGTGCCCGCGCGGGCGGAATTCAGCTGGGAATTGTATTGATAGGCTTTGGCGAGCGCGCCGGTGATGGTTTCGGCGGATGCTGCCAGCGGCGAAAGCGCGGTCGCCGAAACAAGTATGGCTGATAGAAAAGTCTTGTGTAGGGGCGGCACGTATTATCCCTCATTCGTTTGCATGGGAACCACGCCGCGCACCTTTTCCATCCGGATCAGCTAGCGCCGCGTGTTTATCGTCCCCCGCTGACAGCCCCCGAAAATGCACGTGAAGCAAATCAGCAACGATTGTTCAAGCGCAAGCGATCATGACAGCGCCTTCGCTGCAAGGCAAAACCGCTCAAAATTCGAACGCATGAGCACGTTCGAACCCCGGTAGTGGCTTAATTGCCGCATTAAATGCGCGTCTGCCGGTTACAACCCCCCCGGCCTTGACAAAAAGACGCGCAACGCCAGAGTTGCCCTGCCCCTCGACCACAACCAGCCGTCCGTCCTCGGCGAGCTGGCCGAGCAATGCCGCGGGCACCTCCTCGACGCTGCCGCCGATGAAGATGACGTCATAGGGCGCCGCGGCGGCATGACCCTGCGGTAACGGCCCGATCACTACGGTGGTGTTCTGGCAATCCAGTGCCGAAAGGGTCGACTTCGCGGCTTCGGCAAGCGCCGGGTCGCTTTCGAGCGCAACCACCGATTTTGCGATTCGGGAAAGCAGCGCGGCCGAATAGCCGGTGCCGCAGCCGACATCGAGCACCGAATCGGTGTCGCTGATTTCGGCCAGTTGCAAAAGCTTGGCGAGCGGTGACGGTTCCATCAGATAGCGGGCACCGCCGCCACTGACGCCATCGGTGACGCGGATGTCCTCGTCGATATAGGCCAGGTCCCGCTGCCCGGCGCCGACAAAAGCCTCGCGCGGCACGGAAAGCATCGCTTCGATCAGCGGCGCGCTGGTCACATCGGTGGTGCGGATCTGGCCATCGACCATCTTCACGCGGCGTTCGGAGAAATCAGCGTTCATGTCCCAACCAACCCGCTTCCCGCGCCCAATTCGTGCCCCGCGCCCGATCCGATTTCCAGGCAAATGACGCGGGCCAATTCGACCGGAACCTAGCGCCCCGGCGCGACAGCGCCGGAGCCCGGGCATTGGAGGCCTCGCCCGGAATCGAACCGGGGTGCAAGGATTTGCAGTCCTCTGCGTAACCACTCCGCCACGAGGCCTTCCATGCTCCCGGCGTTCCGGGGCAACTCAATATGTTGGCGGTGAAAGGTCGTCAAGCACCGGCAAGTCATTCCCGATGCTTTCCCATTCGTCATCGAAGGCAGTGGTTGCCGATTGCTTGCGGCCGATCCCAATGGTGTCGGCGGCACCTGCCGCACTCTCTCCCTGCAAAGCGCTCAATCCGGCCGGCGGCGGCGTTCCCACCAGACGACGAAGCGGCGCCTGTGACGTCGCACCAGTGCGAATTCGTAGGACAGGACCAGCAGGCCGATCGGAACCATCCAGAAACCGAGAATCGGCAGAAAGCCCAGAATCCCGCCGATTGTGAGCAGCACGCCGATCGCGATCCGCAATCCCCGCGAGCGCGGCATGGAGAAGTCGCGGCCGAAGACCGTGATCTTGCGCGCCGGTGGGTTATCGTCGTCAGTTGCCGTCATTCAAAGCCAGATCCCATCTGCGCGGCCGATGTCATAAATACCAAAGGACGACCAGCCGCATTGTTCCATGCCGGTGTCAAGCCGCTCATATGTGGGCACGCCGAAGCGATGCCACAAATCGCCGCACGAAAAACTGCAGAAAAATTGCGAATTGCTGCTTTGCAAAGCCGAAAGGTGTTTGCTATAGGCTGCGCCACTCACGTCAGAGCCTCCGTTCCCCGGTAGCTCAGTGGTAGAGCAACCGGCTGTTAACCGGTTGGTCGCTGGTTCGAATCCGGCCCGGGGAGCCAATTGCCATTGAATTCATTATATTTATCCGCGAAATCGGGAGTCTTCCCCGCTTTCCCTCCCCGCTTTTGGCACCAGAGTGAAAGAACTCCGCAGCAGAGCCGTCAGCGCCCCAGCTGAAAACGACCGCTACACTGTCGGCAGCCATATTGGCTGGTGTCGTCGGACTTATCTTCAAGCGCGTCGAGCTTCGACGCCTTGTTGCTTAAGACATGACAGGTCGGACACGTGGCTGAGCCATCTGTGACCGGTCTATAGGTGCTAAATCGCTCCCCAGCAAAACTGACGTGCTCGATATGCTTCGCAATCCGGTTCGCGATTTCGACCAAGCCACCGTGAAGTGGCAATGTTGAAGCGTGCTCGCGCATTTTGGACTCCTATGGGACCGTTATGACGACTGCCCGAATCGCACGATAAAATGCCGAAAAAATCGCGACTGAACGAAAAAACCGCAGACGAGCCTTGTTTTTAACACCTTCGGCAGGCATACACCCATCAGCGGCCTCCGCTGGCGAGAAACGTCCCTTCAGATAGTCGGAGAGGTTTCACCTAAGCGAGGCGGCATTTGAGCCGATCGACGGCGTGGTGACCATGAATGTACCGGCACCCGCATGAGTCTCGGCAACGAAGGGAAGCGGGCGAGAGCCCGCTTTTTTGTAGCCTAGGGGACGCCTCACCACCTCTCGTAATGCTCGCCGCGCCTGATCGTCTTGTAGGTCAGCCAGTCGGCGTCGCCGCGCCCGGTATTGCAGCGGTAGCAGGCTAAGGCGATGTTTCCGCGCTCGTTGCCGCCGCGATCGGCTCGCCTGTCCAGGTGCTCAAGCGTCTCTGAGTCGGGCCGCATCTTGCTCTTGAACGAAATCCGCATCCGTACATCGCAGTAGCAGCAGCGGCCACCCTGCTTTTCCCGCAGGATGGCGCGCAGCTCAGGGCGATGAGACCCGTTGCCCATTTCAGGCAGCCCTCGCCCTCAGGGCTGAGGTTTCCCATGCGTGCTCTGCAGTCCGAACCGCTTCAGCATCACAGTCGGCGATAGGCACAAGCGCGCCGCTCAAAATCATCAGGTCCGAAACCGGCACGTCATCTCGCAGGCGTCGGATGCCGTAGACCTCGTCCCCGCGACTGGTCTTACACCGGGCCAACACCATCGAGAGGAAGGGTTGGTCTTTGTGCGAGACCAGCTGTCCGAGTTCAAAGGTCCAGTTTTCGGCAGTTGGTGTCCCTGCAAGCGCGGCGTTTGCGGCCAGCGCCGCCGCGCCAGCCAGGACAGAACGGCGGGTGATTGGGGTGTGCTGCATCTGATTTCTCCAATTGGTTCCTGCAACCCTGTAATTGGGTAAAATAACCATATGAGCAGTCGCCGCTTGCCGTCAAGAGCAAATTTGGGTACAAACGCCATATTCAGAGTTGAGGTACACACATGCCAGTGACAGGAAACCAAATCAAAGCTGCTCGAGCCTTGGCCGGAATGGACCAGAAGGCGTTAGCCGATGCGGCAAACATCGGAATCAATACAGTTCGAAATTTTGAGGGATGGGGTAGCGCGATCGTCCGCGGTCGACTGGATACCATGCAGGCCATCAACGACGCCTTTGGCGCCGTGGGCATTGAATTGCTCGATGACGGCCAGATGTCATCGGAGGGTAGAGGCGTTCGTCTGCGCGAGCTAAAGGAATAAACCAAACAGGCGAAACCGACTTCGCCGTCAAGTTAGCTTAGGCGAAAACGCATAATGTTCTCAAAGGCTTGTGAGCGTCATCGCGACATGAGATTATGGCGATATGGCAGAGCCAGTCCGCCAGATCAGAGTTCGCGCGCCCGGCCTTCGGTGGATCAGGCGGCCCACCCACTTTGAGCCGCGGTGGATCGCTCCAGAGCAAGACAGGAAGGCAGGCTATCGACCAAAAACCATCAATCTGTCTCGGTGGGCTGGTAAGCCCGATGAGCTGGGGAAACGATGTGACGCGCTATGGGCAGACATGCTCGAATGGCGCTCATCTCGCCTAATGAACCCGTTCAGATTCGATGGAACGATAAAGTCACTTGTCACTGCCTACTCAACGCACCCGCAGAGTAGCTTCCATCAGCTAAAGGCCGTCAGCCACCGTGTCTACACCCACTACTTGGGCCAAATTGAGAAGGAAATTGGCGACCGAGCCGTAGGCGAAATATCCGGTCTGGACCTGAAGGGGTGGCATGTTCGCTGGTCCTCAAACGGCGAGAAGCCCGCGGCATCCAAGATGTGCCGCGCCGTCCTTATGGCTGCCGTTGCATTTGGCGTTGAGGCACGCCTGCCGGGCTGCGCTGATCTTGCGATCTCGCTGAAGGCAGCCAGTCGCAAATTACCAGGACCGAGGCGCCGCGAAACAGTGATGACGGCGGAGCAAGTAGTGGCTTTGCGGGCCGCCGCACACGCGGATGGCCGGCCTTCATGCGCCCTCGCCTACGCTATAGTCTTTGAGGCTGCAGCAAGATTGTGGGACGTGCTCCTGTGGCTGTCGTGGGAAGATGTCGACGCAGATCTAGTGCTGCGCTACGTGCCGTCCAAGACCAGCGGAAAGACCGGCCTGGCCGTCACCTACCCGCTCACCAAGGCGCCGATGGTGATGGAGGAGCTCGCGCACTGGCCAGAGCCGCGCAGCGGCCCGATGATCGTTTGCGAAGGCACAGGCATGCCGTACAGCAGCAACTACTTCGGTGAGAAGTGGCGGCTCGACAGAGCCAAGGCAGGGATCGCCGACAACGTGTGGGCACGCGATCTTAGGGCCAGTGGCATCACAGAGGGCCGCGCCAGCGGAGTGTCGACCGACGATGCCGCCAAGGTCGCCGGCCATGCATCAACCAGGACAACGTCGGCGGTATACGATCGCGCCACGCTCGAGGCGGCGGAGCGGTTTGCGGACGCAAGAGTCGCTTATCGCCATCGAAAGTCGCACAGCTGAAACTGCTTAGTTCGACAAGCGGCGATGACCCTCGATAGGATATACAAAGCCAACGAGGCGGCCGAGCGGATGCGCGTTACCAAGCGTGCGCTGATAAAGTTGGCCCGAAAGCATGGCGCGTGTTCGCGCGCTGGCCGCGAGTATCTTTTCTCTGAATCTGACCTGCTTGCGATCTGGCAGGCAATCCGCGAGCCGGCCGCGGGCTCGACGTTTCGACTCAATGACAGCACAGGCCCGCTCCACAGACACGCCCCTGAGGACGAATTGAAGTGGCTTGGCGCTCGCCCACCCACAAGCGTGGATCGCCGCGTTATTGGCGTTCTGAGATACTTGGATCGCCAGACAGAGCCTCTGACTTATAATGAAATCCAGCGAGCCGGCGAAAACACAATTCTACAATTGCTTCAAAAAAATCTGGTGAAGCATTGCGGGTTAGACTGCTCTGGCTCTGTGCGGGTTCGAATAACACCGGAAGGACGAGAGCAGTTGAAGATTGTTGAGCGATGGCTGCAGAAGCGCACAGCCAGAGGGCTGCACGCGAAGAAGTGGTGACTGCGCAGACACATGGCTTGGGAAAAAGCAATTGCTGCATTGGCGAGTGACCGAACTTGCACTAGAAGCGAGCGCAGAGGGGTGACTAATACAGGAGCTAAAACTTGAGCGATCAAAACGAGGCCCAAAACGGCGTTCTAATCAGCCTGACCGCGGACATCGTGTCTGCTTATGTCGGCAATAATCCCCTCCCCGTGTCAGGGCTGCCCGACCTCATCGCCTCGATCCATACGTCGCTATCCGGCATTGGCCAGGCCAGCAAGGCCAGGCAACCCGAACAGGAGCCTGCGGTCAATCCGAAGCGTTCGGTATCCCCAGAGCACATCGTTTGCCTGGAAGACGGCAAGAAGTTCAAATCGCTGAAGCGGCACCTGTCGACCGACCACGGCCTGACACCAGACGAATACCGGGCCAAATGGGGTCTGAAGCCGGACTACCCGATGGTGGCGCCTAATTATGCCGCTCAGCGATCGGAGTTGGCTAAGGCCAGCGGGCTTGGTCGGAAGCCGGCAGATAAGCCGGTCAAGAAGGCGGCGGCGAGGAAGGTACGAGCTTAAGGCGGCCAAAGGTTAGAGGGCGCACCAATGGCTAATCAACCGTTCAAGAAGATGTCCTTGATCGAGCGATGCGCTTTGACGTTTGAGTCGTTTCTGGACCGTGACTTCGCAACACGGTTTTACCAGCCAGAATTTTTGGATGGAATAGCTGCTCGTAGGCTTGAGATCGCTGCGCGGGTCGCCAAAACGGGTAGTCAGACTTTTCTCCTTGCGACTGTACTTGCCTTCTTTGATCTGATCGCGGGGAGTAGCTTCTCCTATGGAGGGCTGACCGTTCAGATTACAAAAGATCTAACACCAGTCATATCTCTTATCACCGCCAGTTCTCTGCTCGGTGCCATCTTCGCCATGATTGATGATCAGATCATTTTCAGGATCTTGCTCAAGCTTGGGGGCAGAATAAATATTCAGAGCTTCCCCCTGCTACTTATCGATAAAATGGCCCATAATCTTTGGGGCGACGCTATCGTCCCTCGCGTGTTCGGCGAGAAGTCTGGAAAGGGTCAAGCACTGGTCGTCTCAATACTGAAGATTGTGGTCGGTCTCATTTCATCTTGCATGCTGTTCTACCCCGTTTTTATGGTGTCTCGCGTCTTTTTCGATATCACGTTTTCCGATGCTAGATGGATCGCGAAGGCGCTAGCATCGCTGGCAATGGCTGTGGTGATTTGGGCTGTTTTTTTGGCCGGTATATTTATGATAAAATTCAAATTCTACCCGGCAGACTGGTACGAATCGACAAACCTTCCGACAAAAGAGTTTGAGCAGCGAATGCGCGAAGAGATTGCAGGGAAAACGGGAGGTTCATCGGCGCAGGTGACCACATGATTTCTCGCCGAACAGCTGCCGTGGACTTGCCCAGAGTTTTTGATCATCTGGCGGACCGGCTGGCCACCGAGTACCTCGTTTCACGACGTCATCAATTCGATTCTAGCGCGACTCTTGAAGATGCGATCCGTGTTGCGAAAAGCGGATTTAGGCAAGCCTCTCGGGACGGCAGGGCGGACACGCTTCTTCACGAGGGCAAGCCGTTTGGTATCGTAAGGTGGATGATACAGCAGGGACAGGCGCACACCGGTTTTGCCGCCACTGAAGAGTTCTTTTCTGCTCGCAATTCGCGATACATGTTTGGGTATGTGCGTGACTTGCAGAGGCGATTAGGCAATCTGCCCCTTGTCGCCTCTAATTGGTCAGGCCGAGAAGATGTCCAACGCTGGTTCGAATTTCTAGGCTACGAATTTGCGATGGAGCGCGGCCCTGCAAAGATATTTTTGCTGCGACCACGATAATCCACTTCGATCTCACTCATCCCGCCAGATCACCCGCTTCTCCCATCGGATCTGCACCAATCGGCGAAAGCGGATGGTGTGAGCCTGCTCCGCGGTGGGATGGAATAGCTGCGCGCTCATCCACTCCCGGCTCTTGCACTGCTGGCTGCGGACCTTGTCCCTCACACCGTCAATGGTGACGTTGCCGATTACCTCCCGCAACTCGTTTGGTTTGTAGTAACGCGTGACGTTGCAGCGGGCGCAGCGAATGCCCGCCACCTGCCCCGCGTCATGGGCGTGCGTCAGGGTCCACGGGGCGCCTCTCGGCCACTTCTCAGGTTGCTCGGGCATCCAACCGAATTGAGAACATATTCCCATCTGGTCAAGGGGCAGCTTGACTCTTTTGTTCTCATTTCGTTCACTGTTGCCCATGAGCGACGAAATCAGACTGCCGCGACCCGAATACGCCACTCCGGCCGGCGTGCAGCACCACGTTTGCGAGCATGACGGGTGCAGCCAGGATGCGGGGTGGGGTTTCGCCAAGCCAAAGCAGGCGCCGCATTGGTTCTGCTTTGAGCACCGGGCGGAAGGCGAGAAATTCCTGTAGGAGCGTGACCGATGTCCCGTCATCGACTCGTGCATGAACTGGAAAGCGCCGCCGATCACATCGCAGACGCTTCGCGAGCCGACTTGCAAGTGCTGTTGCGGAGGGCCGCACTGCTGCTCAGAAACGTGGGCGGACTCAGTCTCGATCCGAAGACCGACGAGGTGCTGAACAGCCTGGCCGCGGAGATGGGCAAGGCTAAGCCGGACCTGGTTGAGACGATCGTCGGCGAGTGGCTGGTATCTAACGCCTATCTGCCGGTGCCGCGCGAGTTGGATGAAGAGAGCGCGGTCGAGGGTAACGCATGATCAACGCGCCAAGGCATCAACTCCGATCGAAGATTGATTTGGAACCCGCCTTTCATACGATCGTCGAGTGCATGCTTGAGGCGGCGAGTATTCAATTCGCCAGGCCGGCTGATCGCTAGGGATAACGCGACCTAAAGGAGGAACGGCTGAGGGCTAGGCCTTGGCGATGATACGAGCGGCGCTACCCCAGTCAGTCTGGGTAGCCGATGAAACTTGTCAAATATCGTTTAAGACGGCATACTGGTGGATAGTAGGCCCACGATTACTGGCTGTGAAACATATGTCGGTACAAAAAAGCCGAACTGGTAGATTTTGCTGCGCCTTGGCCTTTGCTATCTATGTGCTTACGGCCTGCCAGCCTGCGGCGGCAGGGCCTAGCCCAGCGGTACCCGAGAATATCGAGGGCGGAGGAGCAGGCCCCGAGCCACTGAAATGTACGCAGTGCGATCAGAATTATTCGGCCGCCAAGCGGAAATGTTCTGCCAAGGCTGAGCAGGATGCGCGCACCGCTTGTGAGGACGAGGCTTTCACGGCAGGAGCAGCGTGCCAACGAACCTGCACAATGGGTGAGATCTACAACGCCCCGCAATGACACCTGGGTTCGTCTGCTCGAACGCATTCCAGAAGCGGGGTTTCGTAATGCGCCATTTCTTGGCTGTTCTTCTTTTCCTGCTGCCAACACCCAGTGCAGCGTATGACGCAGTCTGCGGTGGCTATACCAGAATTTACTCCGAACCAGCTTTGAACAGCCAATCTTGGATTATTCGCGAAGGGGATCCATTTCTGGTAGGTTTGGAAGTCGAAGCCACGGTTGGGGGCGGAGTATTTAATCAAGCCAAAGACATCTACGGCCGAACAGGGTATATCGACCCCGGTGATTTGCAAGGCTGCCGACATGATGTGACTCCAGGCACATACTATCCTCGGCTTGTGTTATCCGATACAATAAGGTATATTCAGAATGAAATAAATTTAGCGAGAGAGTCTTCGGACGTTTACTTCAATATATATCTAAAAGATAGGAAGTTGATTCACGTTACTTACCAAGGGGTCGAACAGGATCATCCTGATTTTTATATAGACCTACGCCATATTGAGGAAATTACTATAGGATCTGAAAATACTGCGCACCCGTTCATCTATTTCGATTGCAGTCGGGCGTGTGTTTTTTATCCAGACCACACTCGGAGTAACCGAACAGTCCTTGAGATTAGTGCCTTTTCTGCCGCTGAGGTTGCAAAGATTGCACTGGCATTCAAACATCTGTGTAGCTTTTTCCCCAAAGCCCGTTCGAAAGATCCCTTCGAAATAAAATAATCAAGTGCCTGTCCGCGGCTCGCCATTTTTAGTGCCGCAAAAACAAAAAATAGCCCCGCTGCCGGTCAGGGCAACGGGGCGGAAAACTAGGAGGCGCGGCGCACTGGCTTTGCCTCAAATACACGGTCAAGGCGGCTGTTCATGCCGTCCAGCCGTTCGGCGACGGAGTCGATCGCCTTCATGATTGCTTGCGTCTGCTCCTGCATGCCGGTCTTCGTGACGTAGGTTTCGGCCGTGTGCAGTTTGTGGGCGGCAAGCTCGTCGCGGACCTTCGAAATGATGGTGCTGAACCGCCAATAGGCAGAGCCAACCGCGCCGCCAACCGCCAGCACCAGATAAACCATTTGTTCCGGCGTCATTCCCCAGCCCATCCTTTACGCAGGCGTGAGTCCCGCTCTTGGTAAAACTCTCTCAGCGCTTTCTGTCGGCGCCCGCATTCGATCAGCGACTTTCTGTCCGTAATCCACAACCGCTCGACGGTGCGTTGGCTCAACTCGCCTTTAGGCAAACGCACCGGACCAAGACACGCGGCAACCAGTTTGGCATCGGGCTCGGCCAAGACGGGCGGCACGCTAATGTATCGCGTCGATACGCATCCCTGCACTGCTAGACAAAGCAGGCCGATCGCGATCAGGGTCGGCATCCGCCTCATCTGACTTTTCCTTGATAAGCTGTTCCAGTGCTTGGTTTGCGGCCTCGAGTTCGGCGATGCGTCTCTGCTCAGCAGCCTTGGCCATTGCGTTGGCCTGCGCCTGGTGGCCGATTTCCGCCGCGGTCGCCTTGGCGATCTCAGCCTCGCGCTTTTCGTATTTGGCCGACCACACCGCGGCGGTATGCGATGAGCCAAGATGGTAGGTGTATCCAAAGGCGGCGACGATAATTAAGCAGATGGCCGCATATTTAATTAGCGACGCGTAACCACCCGTGAGTTTGTCCAGCAGGTTCATGATTTCATGCCCCGCACATAGGCCGACAAAACTTTGTAATCGAGCCATCCGGCAAAAGCGGCCGCCACAAGCAGCGCGACTACTCCAATCCCGAAACACATAGCTCGGCCTCCCCTATGCGCTGCGCGTCGCCCATCTCGCGGCGCTTGACCAGGCCATCGACAACGACGCCACCGGCTTTGTTGAAATTGGTTTGGGCTTCACAGCCCTTGCGGTACTCGCCAGCCATGTGCCAACGGGTAGCGGTCGAGCCAGCCATGCCCTTGTGCGACTTGACCGTGCCGACGCCGAAATTGTAGGCGCCGGAAAGCATTGCGGCCTGAACGCCAATCGGGAAGTTGAGGAAGTTCGGAACCTCGCGAACCAGGGGCAGCCAATAGTCGTTGTAGATCTGCTCACGGGTCATCTGCTCGCATTCCGCGCGGGTAAACGACATGTCCGGGCCAACCGGCTTGCCGTTGATGCGAGTGATGCCCGCGCAGATGTCGTAAATCTTGGCGAACCGGTCCCAATGAGACTTAAGCACCATGCCTTCCCATGGCAGGATAAGCTTGTCAGTCGCGAGGATGACGGCAGGCGGAAGAACGGTAGGAGAGGTGTCTTTGATGGTGTGCCAGCCACCTGCAGCGGCGGCGATCAGCGCAGCAGCTATCGCGGCCTGAGCCCTACGGCTCGACCGTATCCTGTTTATCGGCAATGACGCCTCCGCTTTATTGTGGTTGTGGCGTGGTGATTTTGGGCTGCGGAATGAACCGGCCTACGAGGCCGGCGAAGCCAAACACGATGCCGAGCACAGCGAACCAGCCGCGCGAGATGGGCAGTAGCCCATCGAACAGCGTCCAGAAATTGGCTATAACGTCGAGCGCTCCGAAGAAGAGCGACACGGCCACGAAATGAACGCTGTAGGCGTGACAAAGCACACGCCGCCATTCGAGTATCAGTTTCATTGTGTGACTCTGTTTGCTAGAAATCACAAAGGCGTTTCCGCCTATTTAACGAAGTAAAAGTAGGCGAGAACGCCTAAGTATTCTCTGCTGGACTTCAATATCGTTCTGTGGAATCCATCTTGCGTCACTTGCTGCGAGAGAGTGCAATGGAAAACACATTTCAAGATTTAGCCCGGATCCTGACCACGCCACGTCCTCGCTTTCCGTACGGCGCCTTGCTATTGCGGCTTGCGGAAAGCCTCGCGACAGGGCTGGCGATCGGCGTGGGCATCGCCGTAGGGCGCGCGCTGGCGGGT
The DNA here is from genome assembly GCF_004023325.1 of Mesorhizobium sp. M1A.F.Ca.ET.072.01.1.1. Lineage (NCBI taxonomy): Bacteria > Pseudomonadati > Pseudomonadota > Alphaproteobacteria > Hyphomicrobiales > Phyllobacteriaceae > Mesorhizobium > Mesorhizobium sp. M1A.F.Ca.ET.072.01.1.1. Next base: position 19,389 of record NZ_RZSF01000055.1, read on the forward strand.
TAGCGCATAACCTTAGGGCTCGTATCAGGAGAATAGGTCAGCGTGATCCGCTTGCCGCCGCAGACGGCGCATTTCATCTTCGGCTTCAGATCCCACTCCATGGCCGGAGCATCAGCGCCGAAGCGATCCCGGAGCGCCGGCAGTTCGAGCTTTTGATGCCGATGGCAGTCGAGGCATCCGCCAGTGACGGACATGCCCGCGTCGATGAGCCCTTGCAGTGTCCAGCCGTCACTCATCCGGACGAAATAGGTTCCCCCTTCAGAAGACCAAGAGCCCGCTCGCTGAGGGCACAAGCGGCGCTCCAGGGGTCTCTGCTACCCAACGGCGCGATCTCTGCTGGGCACCGCGCCGCGAGCCCCAACTTGCCGACTGGTGGAATGTTCCGATCCTTGTGATAGACTGCCACTTTCTGGAGAAAGCAGATGAGACCGTACGGCGAAGTGCTTCGGGAGGCGGTTGAGATGATGACTGACTTTGAGGTCGTCTATCAGGACGGTTCAACTGGGCCGATCACGACTGACAACCTGTCAATTCGCAACGGTTCGACGCTACGTGAGGCAGTCGAGGAGTCGTTTCCGAACTGCCACATCCGCGTGAAGTCGGAATTTGCGTCCGCCTAGGGCCTTCAAAGGCTGCCTTAGGTTCCCTCCTCGAAATCCTGCAGCGTCGCATGGCGCAGCGTGTGCTCACCGCGAAGGAATTTCACCCGGCCGGTGATACCGGGCTTAACCCACTCCACATCATCGGCGAAGGCGCTGGGGGACTCGCTGCGCTGGCTTGGACGCCCTGGCCTCTTGAACACGCTTCCACAGCCGTTCCTGAGGCCGCTGGCCGCCGTCCCGGCAATATCGGCCACCGCGCGCCGTGATCGCTGCAGCGGGCTTACCCGGCTCGCGTATGATGCGCAGAAAGCTCGAAGTCGCGGGCGATTGCCAAGAGGTTACGCGATCACGCCATGTCCTTTTGAGGTAGAAAATAGCTATCTTGCATGTGCGGCGGACCTGCTTGTTCGCCTGGCCGGCGCCGGGCTCTCAGGCAATTCTCCCCCACGAGAAAGGCGCCGGTCACCTTAGCCCGCCGCGCGGGTGTGGGGGCACACCCAGCGGCGGGTTATCGGCTCTGCTGAATATTAGCCATCGCTTGACGAAGCCGGCTACCGCTCCAGAGTCTTCGTTATGGCAAAGGGCATCAGCATTGGGGACGAGGTTGCGATCACGGCAAAAGTGCGCCGTCGCGTAACGGAGGACCGGGTCAGCGTGTCGATCCCCTCCTACGGCCAGCCTCATTCGATTGTCGATCGGATCTCGAAGGTGAAGCAGGGCCAGGAGATCGAGCTTCGAGGCGATGTCACCCGCGTCGATGAAGGCAAGGTGACCATCAACCTTGGCGTTCCAGTCACGGTGAATGCCGATACCGTCAGAGTGGTGACGCCTTACAAGCCGCCGACGAGGAAGAGGCCGCTTGTGGACAAGCCGACATGACGAAGCTCTCTCCGAGATAGGTTCGCAGCGACTCGATCGGTACGAAGGATTTCCGTTGTCAAGCGCCTGCTAAAGCACGATAATGGCGACCGATGCAGCAGACATCCCTCATACCCCTCTCGCTGCATTTACCCAGAGATTGGCCTGGCGGTTTATCCGCCGGGCCTCTTTCTTAAGACTAGCATGGCTCTTGAGCGTTCGCTAAGAACTGGTGTCTTCGCACCAGAGGATGGGGGATTCACAGCGAATCCGTTTCGATCTAGAATCTTGGCATGGAAAACGCGCTCGATGATCTTGCTCGCATCCTGAAGACCCCGCAAAGGCGCCTGCGGGACCGCTACGGCGCGATTGTGCTGCGCCTGGCTGAGAGCCTCGCTTCTGGCCTCGCGATCGGCGTGGGCTTTGCCCTTGTGCACGCGTTCGCAGGCTAAAACGCAAGCCAATAGACCAACGCGAGGACCATAGCTGCGGCAAGCGCACCGGCCAGCAGGTCGATCACAGGTATCATTAGGCTCTTGCGACGGCCTTTGCGCAGCGTAGCCGCGTATTCGCTGTAGAGGCGCCGGCCATCCTCGCCAAAGCGGTCGGCATTCGGATAGACTTTCTGCGGCTTTCGTTTAGGCCTGGGCATGAGTTCCCCCACAACCCGCAGCCTACAATGGCGACGGCGTAGCCACAACCGGCTGCCCCTGTCTCGTTTCTGCACAAGAATGCTGGCACCGGCCTTGCATCGGACTGCCTTGCCGGTTTCATCCCCGGCAGCTCGTCGGGCTTGAGGCTGTTGTTGGGGGCCTCGCCCGGCGAGTTCAGGCTTGCTTTAGCCACCACTGAAATTCTATGCTCTTGCTGGGGAGATGGGGCGTGGGCAGACGTTATCGCGACGTTGCTGACAACCGATACAACCGCCAGCGCTATCGGTTGAGGCGGGCGGCCCCGAAGCGTGCGTCATGGTGGACGACCGCTCTGATTGCTGCCGGACTCATCGGCGGAGCGCTAGCTATCCAGATCGGCCCCGCGTTCACCAGTTGCAACATCAAGGGCAACATCAGCTATTACGGCGGCCAACGCATCTACCATGTGCCGGGCCAGGAATATTACAGCGAGACTCGCATCAATCTGCTCAAAGGCGAACGCTGGTTCTGTAGCGAGGCGGAAGCGCAGGCCGCCGGTTGGCGCAGAGCAAGGCGATGAACCTTCTGGCCGCAGTCGCCACTATGCCGACGCATCATCCACAGCTTCCGCCGGCTTGAACCAAAACGACATTGCCATCGGCTGCCGGGGCGCTATGGTTAACATCGTCCGGGGGTTTGGCCACCCCTGTCCCCGGATCAGGCCCGGCAGATCGTCACCACTTCCCCCCGAAGCACTGATGGCCGCCGGGCCGCTCTCCCTCCCTTGTAAACCGTACGGAACCGGCAGATAATGGCTGGCGCGTACGAGGAGCTTTTGAGGGAGAGTTCCATGCGACTGATCCTAGCGATCATCGCCGCGCTTGCTGCATTTACAGTCTGGGACGGCGTGGCGAACGAGAGCGCATACCGATGCGCGTTGATGACGAAGATTGAGCGGGCGGCAGACTTTCACGGGCACGTCAGGGTCTCTTGGGACGACTAGCCCGCCGGGCTTGAGGGAAACTTTAACGTTCGCAGCGCATGATCAGCCGATGAGCCACACCCGGGAATTTCTGTTCATGCTTCTGGTCGGCGCCATCGTCGGCGCGCTAGGCATAGCGATCATCCACGATTACCGGACGAGGGCTAATGCCTTCACCAAAGAGCAGCCAATCACCCCGTGGTACGGACGGCGCGCCTAGGCGATCCTGAATTGGATCTCCATCAGCCAAGGCGTAGAACTGGTCGTGCCCGATGTCTGGCGCAGCTTGTAGTACCTATAGCTCGTTGAATTGCTGAAGGTCACCGTCTCGACACATACGCCTCCGAGCGTGAAGCTGCTGCCGACACCGGTATAGCTGGAGTCGTCGTTGGAACCTTCGAGAACCCACGTTCCATGCGAGTTGTCGGTGTCCTGCAGCCAGGTAAATGCAGTGATGATCTTGCCCGACCCGAGGTCAAATTTTACCTCCTTCGATGATTGACCGCTGCTGAAGAAGCAGGCGTCAGTCGTGTTGAGGTCGATTACGCCGTCGATAAGATTATCGATCGTTCCGCCACCCAATGTCGCAGTCGTGCTGACGGTGATCGAGGCCGTTCGATTCCCGGTCTCTGCCGCATCTCGCGATGTCGGGTCACCTGTCGCGGCAATCCTGAACTCGATCTCTCGCAGCCACGGCCCCGAGTTGGTGACCCCGGAGGTCTGGCGAAGCTTATAATAGCGATAGGCGGTTGTGTTCGTGAATTCGTAGAACGTCGCCAGCGACCCGGCCGAACCTAGCAGGAACGAGCTACCGATGCCGGTATAGGTGCTATCGTCGTTCGAGCCTTCCAAGACCCAAGTGCCATGATGGCCAGTCGTCCCCTGGGACCAGCGGAAGCCATTGATGATCTTCTGAACGCCCGACCCGAAGTCGAATTTGACTTCGCGGGTACTTTGGCCGGTGTTGAACCAGCACCCATCGGTCGAGTTGGCCCCATAGCCGCCATCAACGAGGTTGCTGATGCTGCCTCCGCCAAGCGTCGCGGTTGTCGTCACCGTGATCGAAGATGTGCGGTTGCCGAGGCCGCCGGCGTTCCAGTAGGAGGGCACAGGGTTGGCGGGGGCGCCACCAAAAGCGTAAGGGTTTAGAAGAAAACTCATCAGGTGCGAGTCCCGATAAGCGTGACCTTAAGCCCCTTCGCGGTGCCATCGCCAACCTGGTCGATGTCCACAGTAATCAATGCATCATCGGCCAGCGATGCGTCAGAGATGACGGCTGGCGTTGCTGCGGTTGTCGACGTCAATTCGGTATTGTCGATGGTCAGCTTGGTCGACAGAATCGTTGTGCCGCCCTCGTTGATATCAACTGTAAAGATGGAGCCAGAGGACTGCGCGGTTACTAAGCTAGCGCGCACAGCAGTAAGCGTAACCCCCCGCGGTATGCGGAATGAGACTTTTGCCGTGCCCGTAGTCAGCGCGGTCGATTCGTCGGAGCAGGCGACGACCATCTCAAACGGCGTACCGGCTGCAGCCCCAACCAATGGCGTTCCGTCGGCACGCACGTAGGCGAGACAGATAACGTTATCGCTGCTGTCCTGCACAAACATGGCGCGATCGCCAGCCGCCGTTGTGATGTTGGCGCCACCCGGCAACTTTAGCGTGGTGGCATTATGTGTGAGTGTCAGCGCGCCATCAAAAATGATCCAAGCAGGCCGGCCGTCTTTCGCCGTTGCCCAATCAATATCTGTGATGGTGGTCGTTCCGGTAATATGGAAATATCCGCCTTCGCCCAAGCTAACGGTGCCAGCACTTGCAACGTCGGAACCCTTCTCCCAAAGCGCGGCAAGAGCATCGGGCGTCACGATCTTGCCTGTATCGGTGCCGGTGAGCACCTCTGTTGTTGATGCTGTCGCCCCTCCAGTTCCGGTCGCTACGATGGCGCCAACAAGTCCATTCGTGGTCCCATCTGTGTAGAAGACCCCAAGCTTGCCTGCCTCAACCGAAACCGTGGTGCTGCCACGCGTGACGGTGATTGAGTCCGCTCCATCCGTGTTGTGGACAAAGAACAGGGCTCGCTTTACGGCCGGCACAGTCAACGCTCGCGTAGCCGACAGTCCGCTCGGCACGAACGTCATGGCCGAGCGGAACTGCGCGCTAGTAAGCGTGACATCCCCGCCCGAGAAGTCGACCGTAAGGATGTCAGCCAGTGCATTTGCAATAGCGGCATCGCCGTCGTTAGACGTCTGCCATTGGCTATCAGCCTGGCCATCCGCGATGGTCGGGAGATTCAAGTCATGCATGGATGGGGTAATCCCTAAAGGTCGATGGTCACTTCGCGCGTCGGACAGATGACGCCTGTTCCAGACACCTGCCTGATGTCGACAGTGATCTGCGCTGGGATCGAACCGAAGTCCGTGGTGATATCGGCGGCGAGGTAAGTCTTGGTGGTGGCATTGTCGACGGTGTATGTGCGCAGTACAGTTCCGCCAGGACCGTCCTTAACCCTCACGACATAGCGCTCGAGGCTTTCACCTAGAGGCACAGCATAGTCGCCATCATCCGACCAATATGATCCGATGCGGGCGCGCCGGATCCAGTTGAACACGATGTCAGAACCGACGACTCCCGCGGTAAGGTGTGCAGGCTTCGGAATTTTCTCTGCTTCACCCGATATTGTTCTGGTCACTGCGGCCGTCGCGTTGATGTCGCCGCCAAACCCAACCGGCTTGAAGTCGTAAGTGTCGTCAAGGTCAGCGATGGCGTAATCTATCCGCTGGACATTTTCCTCCGAGAGCCAGACCACGAAATCTCCGATGAGATGACTGGCTGTGTATTCTTCCGAGCTTTTACGTCCCCGCCTCAGTCCCTCGAACGTATATGACCCATTCGCATTGCTGGTGATGGCCATGACTTGGCAGACCTCCCATCGACCTGGCTGGCCTATGGCGAAGAAATTCGCGCCATTCATCATTTCGAGATAGGTCGCGGACGACAGCGTGCTTGGATCGCCGGAGATGAATGCAACATCGAGCGTCCGCGTGAACTCCGTCACATAAGGGATATCCCAATCCGGCAATGCCTCTAGCGCGATGCCGACGACGCCATTGACGGTCTGCCCAGCGACGGGCTGATACTGGGTTGTCGCGCTCTTCCGGAAGAGCGTCGCGCCATCCCAGAACGGCTGTCCTGCAGATGCAAGGACGTGATACTGAACCAGCCCATCGCCAGCCAGATCATGTCCATCCGACATGAGTGGGATATCCAGGTGATAGTAGCGGCTGGCCGGCGTTCCTGCCGGGCTAGGTTCCGTGGGCCTGCCCGAAGCACCGGAGATAGACACAGAAACGCTAGACAGGAACTCGGTCGCAACCACATCGATCATATAATCGGGTCGAGTCGTCGTCTCCGTAATGCGTGACGTTACGAGCCGGTTGGCGAATGTGAATTGCGCAATATCCTCCGGCTCAAAATCGATATATTTCGACCTGAGCGTCATCTGGAACTCATGCCGTTCCAGCGCAAGACGATTTACCTTTTGCGTAGCGAGCGTCTTGATCGTATCGGCATCAACGATAATCGGAATATCCGCCTTCACCGACTGATCGGCCGGCGCCACCGGGAACGGAAGTGTCGGGATCTCGCCATACTGCGGGCGGGCCTGATAAATCTCCGCAGGATCACGGTAGTTGATGCCATAGCGGGAGACGAACTCTTCCGGGTTCAACCGCTTGGCTTTGATACCTTGTCCGCTCTGGTCGGCAATATCTCCAGTCGAAGAAAGAACCGCATCGATAGCGAAGGCTCCATCCGTCAGAGCCTTCTTGAAGATGATGACGCCGGAGCGCTCAAAGATAGCGATCGAATATGGCTCGCACGTCGCCCGCGCGATATCCCTGACACCTGCGGTGATGTCGAACACGGCGCCCTGGATCTGATCGTCGATGTTGACGGTCTGGACCTCGGAGGGGTCGAAGCCGCCGCCGTGCACCATCAAATCGGAAAGGAGATCGGCTAGGAAATACAGGTCGGTTCCCGTCGCAACATTGAACCGGGTCCTGATCGCCGCCGCCACGTTTTTGGTCGTGATCAGCGTGTTTGAGGGGCCGTAATAATTGTACAGGTTGGTTGCCGCACTGCCCTTGGAAATCGACGTGGTGACGCCAGTCTGCAGGTTGGTGAAGCGGTAAGCCGTGAGGTCCTGGTAATAAAGCTCATCATCGAGCACCTGCATGTCAGGCGGTGCCAGATTCTGCGAGGTGGCTACCGGGATCTGATAGGGGACCGATGCCGTCCACACGGTCGAGCCAGTAGCGCCGTCGATCCTCGTGGCGGTGCCGTTGTCCGTCCAGGCCACGATGTCGTTGTCATAGAGGACCGCATAATTCAGATCGTCGGCGAACGTCGCAAGTTCGACCGTGGTAGTGACGAGGCCGGCGGCGTTGATCGTGAGTTTCCAGAGAGAGCTGCCGGCGCACACCCAGAAGTCACAGTCATTGTCCCGTACTTCACCGGCCAGGATGCATTGAGGGACGCCCCGCCCATCCCACGAGACACCGCTGATCGACAGGCGGCTGATGGCGGAGTCTGTGAAGCGGTAGAGCGACACATACCCGAGATGAAAAGAAGCGATCAGCGCCAGGCCAGTGCCGGTCGGAAGCACGCATGCACCCGCACAGCAGACGGATTGGCCGGCATCGCCGATCGGGTCAACGGCCTCTGCCACAGAGACACCCGTGATTGGGTTCAGGATTAGCGGATAGGTGCCGCCGCCTGAGCCGGGTACGAAGCCGACCGTCAGGATGCGGTCGAGGTAATGGAAATACCGGAATAAGCCGAAGCCGAGGCTGGAATAGGCCTGGCCCAGCCCGCTGACCTGGATGGCGTAGATCTCCCGCAGCGCTGAGATCGAGAAGCGACGGATCGTGCCGATCGCATCGGAATAGCCGTAGAAGGTGTCACTGTCGGGGTCGATCGATGCCCAGGTGGTGATCTCGTCCGAATAGAACGCCTGGAAGCTCGATGCCTGGACCGATGATCCTGTGCTTTGGATGAATTCCGCCTCGACGGTCGGCGGCGCGCCAAAGTCCTGAATCGGGAAGTCGGTCAGAACGATATCGATATAGCCGCGATGGGCGGATACGTTGCTGGTGCCCTCTTGCTTGACCATGGTCGGGTCGCGGCCCTGCGTGCTTCTCCCGTCATAGAAACGGAACTTTAGCCCCTTGGCCCGGTATCCCGTCGTGTTGTCGTAGATCAGTTTGCCCGCGGCCCATATCCGTTTTACGGCCCAGGTTGAATTGGGCACGAGCGGACGCGCGAAGCGCAGCCGACAGGACATCGCGCTTGTCGTGGTGGTTACCTGATCCCACCATTCCATATGGGTTTCGGTAACCGTGACGATTGGTGCGACCCAGATATAGGCTCCGGGCAAGCGAGCCTTCCCCCAAATCACCGGAATGGTTTGGCCAAAAGCCGATGTCGGCAGCGTCGTTTGGATAGGCGAAGCTTCGGGAACGGTGGGCGAAGTCGTCGGCGTACCCCAGCCCCCCCATGAGCCGAGCTGGCCGCGATCACGAAGACCTGTCATGTCCCGGCACCGCCGATGAAATCACGACCGGGCAACAGGTTTTCACCCCTGAAATTTATGGTATTTGAAAAGCGGGAAAGGCACATGGCAAAGGTCTT
>NZ_RZSF01000560.1:0-2479 GCF_004023325.1 Mesorhizobium sp. M1A.F.Ca.ET.072.01.1.1
ATCGTCATCAACCTCCTGGTCGATCTCGCCTACGCCTTCCTCGATCCGCGCGTCGGTGCCGGCGAGGCGGTCGCATGAAGAGGCTGCATCGCTTTTTCCAGACGCCGGAAGCGATCGCCGGCGCACTCATCCTCACCTTGCTCGTCGCGATCGCGCTGGCAGCGCCGCTGCTCTTTCCGGGCGACCCGCAAGCGATCGCCGGCCCGGCCTTGCTGCCGCCGTTGCAAAATTGGTCGCTGCCGCTCGGCACCGACCGGCTCGGCCGCGACGTGCTGGCCGAACTTTTCCACGGCGCGCGCACCTCGCTGGCGGTTGGACTAGCGGCGGCCGCAGCTGCGCTTCTGGTCGGCGCGGTGGTGGGCACGCTGGCCGGTTTCGCCGGCGGCTTGATCGACGAGGTGCTGATGCGCATCACCGACGCCTTCCAGACCGTGCCTAGTTTTTTGCTGGCGCTGGCGTTCGTCAGCATCGTCGGCCCCTCGCTTGGTGTGGTGATCGCGGCCATCGCGCTCGGCGCCTGGACCGGGCCGGCGCGGGTGGCGCGCGCGGAAGTGCTGTCGATCCGCGAGCGCGACTATGTCGCCGGCGCTCGCGTCATCGGCATGCATCCGCTCGAGATTGCCTTTCGCGAGGTGCTGCCCAATGCGCTGCCGCCGGTGCTGGCGCTTTCCTCGGTGATCGTCGCGGCCGCCATCCTCACCGAAGCAGCGCTTTCCTTCCTCGGCCTCGGTGATCCCAACCGCGTCACCTGGGGCGGCATGATCGCCGAAGGCCGCACTGTCTTGCGCACCGCGCCTTTCCTGTCGATCGTTCCCGGTATCGCGCTGGTGCTGACCGTTCTCGGCGTTTACCTCGCCGGCGAGGGCGTGGTGGAAAGCACCGCGGTACGCAGGAGCCTCTCGTGACTGCGCTGCTTTCGATCCGCGATCTGACGGTGCGGTATCGGCGCGAGGGCGTCGAGGTAACGGCGCTGAAGGGCATCAGCCTTGATGTGGAAGCCGGGGAACGCCTTGCGATCATCGGTGAGAGCGGCTCGGGCAAGAGCACGCTGGCGCTGGCGGTTGCGGGATTGTTGGCGGAAGCGGCCGAGGTTGGAGGTTCGATCGAGTGGCAGAAACCTCGATCGTCTCATTCCGTGACAGCTTCGCATTTTCAGCCCTTAGGTGGCCGCGACATCGGCTTCGTCTTCCAGGACCCCTCCGTCAGCCTCGACCCGGTGATGCCGGTCGGCAAGCAAATCGCCGAGGTCGCACGCACGCATCTCAACCTCACCTGGCGCGAGGCCTATGCCAAAGCCAAAACCCTGCTCGGACGCGTCCGCTTGCCCGACTCCGAAGCCGCCTTGCGCGCCTATCCGCACCAGCTGTCCGGCGGCCAGAAGCAGCGCGTTGCAATCGCCGCGGCCATCGCCGCCGCCCCGAAACTGCTGATTGCCGACGAGGCGACCAGCGCGCTCGACACCATCGTCCAGGCCGAGATCGTTTCCCTGATCCGCGGGCTGGTCAACGAGGACGGCCTGACGCTCGCCTTCATTAGCCACGACATCGCGCTCGCCGCCACGCTCGCCGAACGCATCGCGGTGCTGCGCCATGGCGAGTTGGTCGAATTGGGCGACACGGACCAGATCCTCAACGCGCCGCGCCATGCCTATACGCGCATGCTGCTCGATGCCCATCTCGGCCTCGACGCCAAGCCGCTTCTTGACCGGCAAGGCGCCTCGGCATGACCGTGCTCGCCGTCTCCAATCTCTCCAAGCGCTATCGCCGCGGCGGCAAACCTTTTGCGGCGGTCGACGATGTCTCGTTTGAGATCGGCCCGGCCGAAACGCTGGCCGTCGCCGGCCCGTCCGGCAGCGGCAAGTCGACGATTGCGCGGCTGGTACTGCGCCTGCTAGAGCCCGACGCTGGGCGCATCCAATTCGAGGGCGCGGACTTGCTTATCTTGTCGGGCGCCGCGTTGCGCGCCCGCCGTGCCCGCCTCCAGATGGTCTTCCAGGATCCGCTCGCCGCCTTTAACCCGCGCTCCACGGTGGCGCGTGCGCTGGACGACCCGTTGCGCATCCACGGCATCGCCTCGCGCTCGGAGCGCCCGCGCCGCATCGCAGCTCTCTTGGAGCGTGTCGGCCTCGATGCCGGCCTTGCCGCGCGCGCGATCCACGAGATTTCCGGCGGCCAGCGCCAGCGGGTAGCGATCGCCCGCGCCATCACCACCCGACCGTCGCTGATCGTCCTCGACGAGGCGGTCTCGGCGCTCGACGTTTCGGTGCGCGGACAGATCCTGGACTTGCTGCTCGACCTGCAAAGACAGGAACAGATCGCCTATCTCTTCATTTCGCATGATCTCGGCGTAATCCGCGCCCTCGCGCATCGCATCGTTCTCCTCGATGCCGGCCGGGTCGCCGAGAGCGGCGACGCCCGCACCGTCATCGCCAGCCCGCAATCGGCGGTCGGCAAGGCGCTGGTGGCGGCAACCCCGAGGC
>NZ_RZSF01000561.1:0-2474 GCF_004023325.1 Mesorhizobium sp. M1A.F.Ca.ET.072.01.1.1
CGCGAGGTGCGTGCGCCGATGTACGCGATGCACCGCAACGACCGGAGCCCCAAGCCGGCGGCGTCGTGGCTCATCGACGAGTTCAAGCGGCAGCTCGGCTGCTTCAACGAGCTGGAACCGGGCGTTTGGACGGAGGAGGAGCCGGAGACAAGCCGTCCATGAGCGCGATCAGCACGGCGCGATAATCCTCGACCGATGCGCCGGCCTCGATGGCCAAAGCCGCACGATCGAAGGCGGCGGCCAGCAGGGCGGTCAGCGCCTCGGCCGGCAGCTTGACCATCGAGCGCGCGCGCATGGCTTCGACCAGGCCTTCGCGCAGCGAGCGGTTGCCGTGGCGGTTGTCGATCTCGTCCATCGCCGCGCGGCCAAGCACGGCCGGTCCATCGAGGAGCAAAAGCCGCGTGCGGCCGGGCGCGCGCATCGCCGCGAGATAGGCGTCGGAGCCGGCGATCAAGGCATCACGGGCCGAGAGCGAGGCGGGCGAGGCGCGGTCGATCTCCGCTGCGACGGTCGCTGCCTCCTGATCGACGACCGCGGCGAACAACGCCTGCTTGTCGGCAAAATGATGATAGAGCGCCCCACGCGTCACGCCGGCGGCGGCCACGATCTCCGGCGTGCCCGTCTCCGTATAGGATTTTTCCGTGAACAATTTGCGCGCCGCGCGGATCAGATCGGCGCGCGTCGCCTCGGTGCGGTCGCGGTTGGAGCGGCGTCCAGACTCTTGTTGCATACATACAGCCTGTATGTTATTTGCATTTACATACAGACTGTATGTCGGATGGCAGGAGAAAGAAAGATGAAGACGACCAGCTATTATCCGGTGCTGATGACCGGCGACGTCGCCGCCACGGCCGCCTTTTATGTCGAGCATTTCCGCTTCAAGGCGCTGTTCGACAGCGACTGGTACGTCCATCTGCAGTCGGCCGAGGATCGCCGCGTCAATCTCGGCATCGTCGACGGGGACCATGAGACGATCCCTGAGGAGGGCCGGGGACGCACGTCCGGCCTGCTGATTAATTTCGAGGTCCGCGATCCCGACGCCGTCTATGAGCGCATCGTCGCCGCAGGCTTGCCGATCCTGCGCACCTTGCGCGACGAGCCCTTCGGCCAGCGCCATTTCATCACCAAGGATCCCAACGGCGTACTGATCGACGTGATCAAGCCTATTGCGCCGAGCGAAGAATTCCTGGCGCAATACGCCAATGGCGCGGCCGGGAGCTAGGCCAGTCAGCGGGTCTCAGTTCGTCCGCGCCACCGGCGTCACGGCGACCTTGCTGACGCCGGTGCGGCGCACGACGGTGCAGAGCGTCTCGCGACCGATACGTTCGGCGTCGAGCATGCGCACGAGATCATCGACGCCGGTGACCGGCCGGCCGTCGATAGCGGCGACGATGTCGCCTTCCTTCAGGCCAGCCCTCGCGGCGGGGCCGTTCTTCTCGACACTGCGCAGGCGCACGGCCGTGTTGGTCGTGACCTGCGAGAGAAGTGCGGCACGGCGCGGCAGGTTGGTCGTATCGGCAGAGACGCCGATGAAGGCGCGGCGCACGCGGCCGAAGCGGATGATCTCGGAAATGACGAAATTGGCGGTGTTGGAGGCGACCGCGAAGGCAATGCCTTTGCGCGCCGTGGATCATGGCGGTGTTGACGCCGATGACTTCGCCGGCCGACGACACCAGCGGTCCGCCGGAATTGCCGGGGTTGAGCGCGGCATCGGTCTGAATGACGTCGTCGATCAGCCTGCCGGTCGAGGCGCGCATCGAGCGGCCGAGCGCCGAGACGACGCCGGCGGTGACGGTCCATTCGAAGCCGAGCGGATTGCCGATGGCGATCGCGATCTGGCCGCGCCTGAGGCGCTTGGAATCGCCGAGCGGGGCGACGTCGGCAAAGCTGCCGTCGGCGCGCACCAGCGCGATGTCGGTGTCGGGGTCGCGGCCAAGCACGCGCCCCTCGCGCGAAGCGCCATCCGGCATCGTGACCCGAACGTCGCGGGCGTCGCCGACGACGTGGAAATTGGTGACGACCAGCCCGTCCTGAGCGATCACGAAGCCCGAGCCATGGCCGCCGGCACCAATGCGCTCGATGCGGCAGACGGCCGGTCCGATTCGATCGACGGCGTCGGCGACCGTCGCCGAGTAGGCGTCGAGCAAGGCGTCATCGGATTGGAGTTTTTCGGCGGCGAAGGCCATGGGTGGGCTCCCGTGTGATCTGGCGCAAACGATGCCTATATGTGCGGAGCGGCAGCAATTGCCGCGACCTGACCACATGGCCAGTCAGGCACTCGACTAGCCGTCAGGCGAGTATCCGCGGCAGCGCCATGGAGCGATATCTGGGTCACAGAACCCAGGAGATCATCGATATGAGCAACTTCAACCTCAGTGCCTTTTCCGATGCCGTTGCCGATGTCGCGGCGGCCGCCGCGACATCGGCAACGGCATCGGAAAAGGCACTGAGGTTGAAGTTGCTCATATCGATGA
>NZ_RZSF01000562.1:0-2473 GCF_004023325.1 Mesorhizobium sp. M1A.F.Ca.ET.072.01.1.1
GCCGCTGTTTCCACATGCGTGGTCTTCACCCCGGCCGGATCGGCGATGTTGACCGGACCGGACACGAGCCGGACATCGGCGCCGAGCTTCGCCAGTGCCGCCGCGATCTCGATGGCCAAGCTTCTGACGCTGCTGTTCGAGGTCACCGACCTCTTCGACATGGCGACGCGGACCGAGCTGGTGCTTTTGCAAAAGACCATGGTGGTGGTCGAAGGCGTGGCCCGCACGCTCGATCCGGCGTTCAACATGTGGAAGACTTCGGAGCCGGTGGTCAGCGACTGGATCGCGGGCAATCTCGGCCCGCGCGGCGTGCTCTCGGACGCGCGGGACGCCGGCAAGGCTTTGATCTCGCTGGCGAGGCAGGCGCCGGACATTGCGGTTCGCACCGAGCGGCTGTCGCGTGAAATCGACCTGATGGCCGAGCACGGCTTGCGCTTCGACGAGGCGACCGCGCGCGCGATCGGCAAGGCGGAGGCGCGCCACACCCGCTCCGGCCGCGTGGCGCTGTGGACCATTGCGCTGACGCTGATTTACATCGCGTGGCGGATTTTCTGACCGCCGGCCGCCTTGCTGCGGTTTGATTGCATTGCTATCATTGCTCGCACTGATTTGAAGCGGGGGTGCAATCAGATGGCCAGCATCACGATCCGCAACCTTGACGATGAAGTTAAGGACCTGCTGCGCCAATTGGCTGCCGAAAATGGCTGCTCGATGGAGGAGCAGGCCAGGGCGATGATCCGGGCGGCGGTTGAGGGCCGGGCAGGGCAGGCCGACCGCATCGACCAGATCGAGAAGACGCTGCGCGCGCTGACCGGCCCCGGCCAGCAAGCATCGCCGATCTCCAACTTTCTCGGCAAGCCATCAGTTCGCGGAACGCTCTCCGGCAAACGCGTCCTTCTCGTCATCGGCGGTGGGATCGCCGCCTACAAATCGCTCGATTTGATCCGGCGCCTGCGCGAGCGCGGCGCTTCCGTCCGGGTGGTAATGACATCAGCCGCGCAGGAATTCGTCACCACGCTGTCCGTCGGCGCGCTTTCGGCCGACCATGTTTTCACCGAACTCTTCGACCGCAATGACGAGCACGATGTCGGCCACATAAGGCTGTCGCGCGAGGCCGATCTGCTGGTCGTGGCGCCGGCCACCGCCGACCTGATGGCGAAGCTCGCCAACGGCCATGCCAATGATCTTGCCTCGACGGTGCTGCTTGCGACCGACAAGAAAGTGCTGATGGCGCCGGCGATGAATCCGAAGATGTGGTCGCATCCGGCGACGCGGCGCAACCGGGCGACCTTGCAGAAGGATGGCATCGCCTTTGTCGGGCCGGCCAAGGGCGAGATGGCGGAAAGCAACGAGGCGGGCGAAGGCCGCATGGCCGAGCCGCTGGAAATCGTGGCCGCGATCGAGGCGATGCTCGACGAGAAGCCGCAGCCGCTTGCGGGCCGCAAGATCATCGTCACCTCGGGGCCGACGCATGAGCCGATCGATCCGGTGCGCTACATCGCCAACCGTTCGTCCGGCAAGCAGGGCCATGCGATCGCGGCGGCACTGGCGAAGCTCGGCGCCGATGTCCGGCTCGTGTCCGGTCCGGTCAACATCGCCGATCCGGCCGGGGTGAAGACCACGCATGTGGAAACAGCGGCCGAGATGAAGGAAGCGGTCGAGAGCCTTTTGCCGGCGGACGCGGCTGTCTTCGTCGCGGCCGTCGCCGACTGGCGCACCGCGAATGCCGCCGGTGAAAAGATCAAGAAGGTGGCAGGGAAGGGCCCGCCGTCGCTCAAGATGGTCGAGAATCCCGACATCCTGGCGGGCGTCGGCCATCATGCGCAGAGGCCCGGTCTTGTCGTCGGCTTTGCCGCCGAGACGCAGGACCTCATCGGCAACGCCGAGGCCAAGCTCAGGAAGAAGGGCGCCGATCTCATCGTCGCCAACGACGTCTCGCATGGAAGCGGCATCGGCCCTTCCGGCGTTATGGGCGGCGATCGCAACAAGGTGCGCATCGTCTCGCGCACGGGCGTCGAGGAGTGGCCGGAGATGGGCAAGGACGAGGTGGCGACACGGCTCGCCGCATCGATTGCCGAGCGGCTGAAAACGACAGTGGTTTAGCTGGCCGCTGCCTGCGGTCGCATTGGCGGCAGCGCGATCCGCAGCGCGGCGATGCAGCCGAGGATCCCAAGCGGCACGAAGGCGAGGAAGAGCCAGCCGGCCACGCCTGCAGCCGCGTCACGATTGAGGCCTTGCGAGAAGCCGCTGGCGTTGGCCACAATGCCGGCAACGGCCGCGCCCACCGCGTAGCCGATCCGCTGCATGGTCGGCACGGCGGCCGAAGCGATCGTCTGCTCGCCGTCGCGGGCCGAAGCGACGATGACGCGCGTCAGGAACGGCCAGCAGACGCCGAAGCCGCCGCCCTGCAGCAGAGCGCAGAGCAGGATCAGCGGGATCGAACCTGCGGGGATGGCATAGGCGAAACCGGCAA
>NZ_RZSF01000563.1:0-2459 GCF_004023325.1 Mesorhizobium sp. M1A.F.Ca.ET.072.01.1.1
GGCCGGCCGGGAGAGATGGCTCGGCTGAGCCGTTTGTTTTCAAGCAATTTTCTGGGCGGAAAATCGCTACACTTTCTGGAATTGGTCCGGCTATCAGCCGGAGAAACCGCCGCCCTCGAGAAACGTCTTTTCCTCTGGCGTCGTCTCGCGGCCGAGCATTTTGTTTCGATGCGGGAAGCGCCCGAAGCGCTGGATGATCTCCAGGTGCTCCTTGGCGTATTTGAGATAATCCGGCGCCCTCGCCGCTGTGAGTTCGAGCGAGCGTTCCTGATCCGCGAGCGACTCCGAATGCTCAAAGGGGAGATAGAGGAAGACGCGAAGCGCTTCTTCGAACTCGAGATCCTGACCGGCGGCGATCGCCCGGTCGGCGAAATGCCTGGCCAGCGGATCGGTCGCATACATATGCCCGGTGCCGCGGAAGCAGTTGCGCGGAAACTGGTCGAGCAGGATCATCAGCGCCAGCGATCCTTCGGCATGCTCGCTCCAGGCGTCGCATTCGCGCCGGGCGGCGGCGTGGTGCAGCTCGAGGAAGCAGTCGCGGAAACCCGAGTCGAACGCGTCGTTCTTTTCGAACCAGGCGTCCTCGCCGGCATCGCGCCAGAATTTGGTGACGGCAAGCGCCCGCGGGTCGAGTTCTGCCATGCGTTGCTCCTCAGCTCTTCGTCTCTGCCTTGTTCAGCACGCCGGCCGTCTCTTCGTTCAGCGCTCGGCCGGCGCGGCGCGGCTGCGCGAGCGGGGTCGGGATCGGCGTGCCGATATTGCCTTTGAGAAAGCGCTGGCCGGCGCGGATACCTTCGGCGAGCTGTGTCTCGATGCGAGCTGTGTCGCGGCGGCGGACGTCCTCGATCACCTCGGCTACCTCTTCCGGATCGACGCCCAGCGCTTCCAGGGCCGAGCCGCCGAAGACCAGCGCCGATTCAAAGGTCTCGCGCAACTGATAGTCGACGCCGGCGCGGATGAGTTGCAGCGCGGTGCCGCGGTCGAAGGCACGCGCCAGGATAGTGACCAGCGGGAATTCCGCCTTGATCAATTGCGCGATGCGCACGGCCACGTCCGGTTTGTCGACGCAGATCAGCACGGCGCGCGCGCGGCCAGCGCCTGCCGCACGCAGGATGTCGAGCCGCGTGCCGTCGCCGTAATAGACCTTGAAGCCGAAATCGGCCGCCGCCTGGATCATCTCGACCTCATTGTCGATGATCGAGACGTCGAGACCGCGCAAAAGCAGCGGCTGGCTGGCGATCTGGCCGAAGCGGCCGAAGCCGATGATCAGCACGCTGCCGGTTAGCCCGTCGGCGATGTCGACGCCTTCCAGCGATTGCTCGTCGCGCGGGGTGAGGTAGCGCAGTGCCAAGATAGCCACGGGCGTCAGCACCATGGAGATGATGACGATGGCGGTCAGAGTGGAATTGGCCTGGCCGTCGATGATGCCGACGACGGCGGCCGAGGAATAGAGCACAAAGGCGAATTCGCCGCCCTGCGCCATGAAGACGGCGCGCTCGAGCGCCTCGCGATGGCCGCTCTTGAGCATACGCGCGACCAGATAGATGCCGAGCCCCTTCATGACCATATAGGCGACGACATAAATGGCGACCAAGCGCCAGTTCTGGGCGACGACGCCAAGATCGAGCGACATGCCGACGGCAAGAAAGAACAGGCCGAGCAGGATGCCGCGAAACGGCTCGATATCGGCTTCGAGCTGGTGGCGGAAGGTCGATTCGGAGAGCAGCACGCCGGCGAGGAACGCACCCATCGCCATCGACAGACCGGAAAGCTGCATGGCTAGCGCCGACCCAAGCACCACCAGCAGGGCGGCGGCCGTCATCACTTCGCGGGCGCGGGCATCGGCTAGGATGCGGAAGAGCGGGTTGAGCAGATAGCGACCGGCCACGACGAGGCCGATGATCGCCGCGATCCCGATCCCCACTTCGGTCAAGCGCTCAGACAGGCTGGTCTGCGCGCCCCCGGGCGCCAGGAACGCCACCAGCGCCAGAAGCGGCACGATCATCAGGTCTTCGAGCAGAAGGATCGAGACGATGCGCTGCCCCTTGGGTGCGGCGATCTCGCCGCGCTCCTCGAGCAGTTGCATGACGATCGCGGTCGAGGTCAGCACAAAGCCGGCGCCGGCGACGAAGGATTGCGCGATCGGAAAGCCTCCGGCCAGGCCGACGAGCGTCAACAGAACGGCGCAGACGCCAACCTGCAGCGCGCCGAGACCAAAGATTTCCCGGCGCAGGCCCCAGAGCCGCGACGGCTGCATTTCCAGGCCGATGATGAACAGGAACATGACGACGCCAAGCTCGGCGACGTGAAGGATGGATTCCGATTCGGAAAAAATGCGGAGGCCGAACGGCCCGATGACCACACCGGCAGCGAGATAGCCGAGGATGGAGCCCAGCCCGATGCGCTTGAAGATCGGCACGGCGATCACGCCGGCAGCGAGCAGCGCCACTACCTGTACG
>NZ_RZSF01000564.1:0-2443 GCF_004023325.1 Mesorhizobium sp. M1A.F.Ca.ET.072.01.1.1
GAACAACTGCTGACCCATCCCTGCGCGGCAAGCCGATCCCGTCGGTGGCGGTGTCGCACTCGCCGCCTCCTACGAGGCGAAAGCCTTCGGCGTTCGCGGCGGCATGCCGGGACGGCGGGCGCGGGAACTCTGTCCGCACGTGATTTTCGTGGGCGGCAATTTAAGGAGTACCAGCGGCTCGGCGACGCTGCGATCGCCATCCTCCGCGACTACACGCCGCTCGTCGAGCGCATCTCGATCGACGAGGCCTTTGCCGATGTCGCAGGCTGCACGCATCTCTTCGGCTCGCCAGCGCAGATCGCCACGACGATCAGTCGCCGCGTCCGCACTGAGCTCGGCTTGCCAGGACGCTCCATCGAACGCCTGCTCGGCAGGCCGTGGGCGAAAAGCTTTCGCTGGCCTGGGACCGCGATCCGCGCGAAATCCGAACCCAAGGTCGTGTACGGTCAGCAGGAGCCAGTCTGCCTTGGCCGCAAGCCGGCCGTCGAAAGCGTGTTCAAGCCGGCGCTGCTCCATCTCGCAGACCGCGTTGCCTCGCGCCTGTCGCGAAGTCTCTCGCCGGCAGCACCGTCACGGTGCGGGTCCGGTTCGCCGACATGCGGGCCATCACCAGATCGACGACGCTGGATGCGCCGATTTCGGCTACGGTTATGCTGGCGGAAATTGCAGAGGAGCTGGTGCGGGTAGCGCTTGCCGATCATCCCGGAGAGCGGATAATCACGCTATTGGACGTGTCGGTCTCGCATCTGAGAAAGCAGCCGGATATCCACCTCGATCTGCCTCTCGGGCTTCCTAACGAAAAGCGCAGGCCCGGGGCGAGAAAAGGCATTGCCCGCTGGACCGCCGACCGCGCCATCGACACTATTCGCGTCCGCTTTGGACGTGACGCGGTCGGCTGGCTATGCCGCCACAGCGCTGGACGGTCCGCGCTCGGTTCCCGACGGATTCCACGAACTGGCCGAGAAGGAATTGTAAGGTGCGGCGGCCTACCCCGCGCGGCGAGTTTCCTCTCGCTTTGGAAGCTTCAGTCTGGTCTCGGGAAATGACAGGTGTAGCCGTTGGGACAGCGCTCGAGATAATCCTGATGCTCGGGCTCGGCTTCCCAAAAATCGCTGACCGGCGCCGCCCCGGTCACGACTTTGCCCGGCCAGAGGCCGGAGGCGTCCACGTCGGCTATGGTGTCTTCCGCGACACGCTTCTGCTCGTCGTCTGTATAGAAGATCGCCGAGCGATAGCTCGCGCCGAGATCGTTGCCCTGGCGATTGCGCGTCGTCGGATCATGGATCTGGAAGAAGAATTCCAGCAGATCGCGATAGCTGATCGTGTCTGGATCGAACACGATCTCGATCGCCTCGGCGTGGTTGCCATGATTGCGATACGTAGCGTTGGGCACCTCACCGCCGGTGTAGCCGACGCGGGTGGAAATCACGCCGGGGTAGCGGCGGATCAGATCCTGCATACCCCAGAAGCAGCCGCCGGCAAGCACAGCGCGTTCGGTCGTCATGGTCTCTGACCTCCTGAATTTGGGTTCATCGCCAATATCGGCATCGTTGGCGTCTTTTTTCAGTCGCAGGCATTTGACACAAACGCGTCGCCCGATGGAGATTATCCTGACGCTAGCGCAGTGTGCGCTCCATGTCAGTCGAGACGATCATGAGCAAATATCGAGACCATCGCGAGCCACGCCGGCATCGCCATCACGATGACCCCGCTTCCTTTTCGGAACGGGCTTCCGAACCAAGCTACTTTCAGCGGCCCGCGATTGTGACCGCAGACCCTGTCGACGCCGAGATATTGTGGTTCAATGCCAGCAAGGGTTTTGGCTTCGTCAAACTGTCGGACGGCACGGAAGCTTATCTGCACATCCGAGTGTTGGAGGCTGCCGGAAGCCGCGCTGTTTCCGAGGGGACACGTCTCAAGGTCGCAGTTGAAGAAAGTCCAAGAGGTCATCAGGTCGTGCAAGTGCTGGAGATCAGCGATCAGATCGCGAAAACGCCGGTAGATACGCGCCGCGCTGGAGCGTCCACCGACGAGACGGGTGCGCAGCTGAAGAGCCAGGGCATGGTCAAATGGTACAATCCCGAAAAAGGCTTCGGCTTCATTGCACCCGACAACGGTGAGAAGGATGTCTTCGTTCATGCTACCGCGTTGAACCGCTCAGGGCTCAGCGTGCTGGTGGAGGGACAGAAAGTGTTTGTCGAATGCGGGCAGGGCAAGAAAGGCCTGGAAGTCCGGAGCATTCGCCTCAGCTAGAAGCCAATACGTTGGCCAAAGGGCCAAATTGCCGCTTATGCAAAGAAAAAGCCCACTGCCGGGAGGAGGTGGCAGTGGGCTCGATTTGAAATGCAGCGCGGGAGGAAGTGCACCGCATTCAGCGCCGGCATCGCATCTGGGAGGAGTAGATGGCCGACAACAGGATCATATCGATCGCCGCAGATATTGC
>NZ_RZSF01000565.1:0-2423 GCF_004023325.1 Mesorhizobium sp. M1A.F.Ca.ET.072.01.1.1
GGCAGCGGCCGGTGCACGATGCGCGAGCGTGAATTCGTATAGTCGATGACCAGCTCGGCCAATTCCATGACGGTGAACTCGACGGGGTTGCCGAGATTGACCGGGTGCTGGGGGGCCACGCCGGCGTTCATCAGGCGCACGAAGCCTTCGATCAGGTCGTCGACGAAGCAGAAGGAGCGCGTCTGCCCGCCGCTGCCGTAGACGGTGATGTCGTCGCCGCGCAGCGCCTGGACGATGAAGTTCGACACCGCGCGGCCGTCGTCGGGCCGCATGCGCGGACCGTAGGTGTTGAAGATGCGCGCGACGCGGACATCGATGCCGTATGTCCGCGAGTAATCGAAGAACAGCGTCTCGGCCGAGCGCTTGCCCTCGTCGTAGCAGGAGCGCGGACCGTGCGTGTTGACATTGCCGAAGTAACCTTCGGGTTGCGGATGCACCAGCGGATCGCCATAGACCTCCGAAGTCGAGGCCTGGAAGATCTTGGCGTTGTGTCGCCGCGCGAGCTCCAGAAGGTTGATCGAGCCGAGCACGCTGGTCTTGAAGGTGTGGATCGGATCGGCCTGATAATGCGGCGGAGAAGCCGGGCAGGCGAGATTGTAGATCTCGTCGACAGCCAGGTCCGTCGGCAGTTCCTCGACGATGTCGTGCCTGATGCAGGTGAAAGTCGCGTCACGCGCTATCGCTGACAGGTTGTAGCGCTTGCCCGTGTGGAAATTGTCCAGCGCGATGACTTCATATCCATCGGCAAGCAGCCTTTGGCACAGATGAGAACCCAGAAATCCTGCTCCGCCGGCGACCAGCGCGCGTCCTTGATCGGCACGCCTCCGTCCCGGCTTGGTGTCCAGCTTCAGAACTTTGATGACCCTACCCATGGCGACCTCACACTCGCACACACCCACGCATCGTCGTTCCGGGCCGGGGCAACAGCGTTGCCCGACCAGGTGAAATCATGGCGATCCCCTCCGCATGCGCGAAGTCGCCAAAAAACACGATGTGTTTTGTCTGAGTAAGCGGGGTCGTTGCCGTACGGCTTATGTGCTGCCGCTCAGCTTCCCATTGCCCCTAAGTCGCGATCCACGAACATGGTTGCCACCACCGCGGACTGCTCGCCCAAATTGCACACCCAACGTATGGAAAGATATACCTGTGCGCGGCATAGTCAACTAATTTAGGGATTCATTAACTTCAGTCTTTTGCGGTTGGTTAACTGTAAGCGTAGGCAGGCGCGCCTTTTGCATCATAGAAGGGGTCGGTTCCGGCCGGTTTTCCCGCGGTAAAGCACCGCGTGCCGCGGCCTACGCAAAGCTTGTCGAGCGTTAGGGGCGGAAGGCTTCAAGGTGAAGGACAAGGAACGCGTCTGGCGTCGTCTCTCGGGCTCTGGCATTTCTTGCGGCCGGTCTTTCGGGCTAGAAAATTGCGCAAGTATATCTTAGTTCGCCAACAGGTAGATCTGGCGAGCCTGTAGGCCCTGTCTGCGAAACGCGCTTTCCGAATTGATCGGGGCTAGGCGGCCGTGGTGACGACGGTTCCGCAGCCGTGCTGTCCGGCACGCCGAGATGGCCTCCCGGCATCGCCACCACTCTGAGGTGCATCAACAAGGAGTAGCGCAGGTTGGACAACTGGACGCCGTGCATTCCCGTTTCTACTCCTCATTGCCCCTCCTTATTCTCCGCCCATCTCCTTCTTGAACTGGGCGAAGTCGACCTGCATGCCGTTGAAGATGGTGCTCCAGTGGCGGGTCAAGGCGGCCAAGGCGACTGCCTCCTGGATCTCCTCGTCGGTGGCGCCGGCGCGTTTGGCGTTCTCGGTGTCCGACCAGACACAATAATTGCAGGGGATTTGCGCCGCGACCGCCAGCGAGATCAGCGACTTCACCTTCGGCGGCAGCGCCGTATTGTCGCTGAGCTCGATGGCCTTGACCTCTGCCCACGCGCCGGGCAGAGCGGCTTTCGGGAACTGCTTCATGAAGCCGGGCACGCCGCCCATGGTCGACTGGATGTCCTTGATGGCGGCGTCGTAGTCGTCGGCGCCGGCAGGCATGGTCAAGGCCGCGGTGAACGCGATAGCGGCGAGCAGCGAGGCTGAACGAAGGCAGGAGTGCGCGCTTGAGATGATGCGAATGACAGGCATGGTGTTCTCCTCTGGTTTTTGTGAGCCTTACGGTGTAAGGTTATTTGGAACATGAACCTTACAGTGTAAGTTGTCAAGCGGCGCCATGGACTCACCGAGCAAGAGAATCCGAACCCGCGGAAAATTGTCCCGCGAAATGATCGAGGACGCCGCCTTTGAGGTAATCGAGCGGGAAGGGCTCTCCGGCTTCTCGATGCGCAAGCTCGCCGCCAGGCTCGGCTGCGAGGCGATGAGCATCTACCATCACTTTCCCTCGCAGGCGCATCTCTACGAGGCGCTGGTCGAGCGCCAGA
>NZ_RZSF01000566.1:0-2386 GCF_004023325.1 Mesorhizobium sp. M1A.F.Ca.ET.072.01.1.1
TATCAATACTATGGGCTCGCTATCCTTCCCGCTGGCGCGGTTCCCGATCCATCTCGCTCCAGAAGTGCTTTTCGCCCAAGAAGCCCATCCCGCTCAAGAGAACCGGTTGCTGGCATGAAGATTCGCGTTGCGCTCGTTTCCGCCCTGATGGCCGTGTCGGGCTGCACCACGCTGGGCAGGACCGGCCCGACCTCTCCGGTCACGCCCGTCGCCACGCCGCCAGCCGCCGGTAAGGTGGGAGTCGGCATCGTCGCGGCCATGAATGGCGGGCTCATCGGCGGATCGATCGGTTCGGGTCTGAGCGAGGCCGAAAAGCGCAAAGGCCTCGAGGCCGAGTACAAGGCGCTGGAATACAACGCCAGCGGCCAGAAGGTGACGTGGAAGGGCGACAGCTCGACCCATTATGGCGAGGTCGTTGCCGCCCAGCCCTACCGGGTCGGCTCGCAGGACTGCCGCCAATACACCCACACCGTTTACACGAGCGGTTCGGGCGTCACGGCGCGCGGCACCGCCTGCCGCAATGCCGACGGCAGCTGGACGCCGCTGACCTGAATTAGCAACGATCGGCGCAATTTGACATTGATCAAGGACGGCCGGCGCGTCTGCCGCCAAAGCGTCGCAGGGCGTCCGTGTTGGCAGGGCAGGGCTCTGCCTTTATTGGAATAGCCATGCTGTTCTGGGTCATAGCTGCAATCCTTACGCTGGGCGCCAGCCTGGCGGTGCTTTTGCCGCTGGCCGGCGGCACGAAAGCCGCATCGACCGCCGGCGATCACGATCTCGAAGTCTATCGCGACCAGCTTTCGGAACTCGACCGCGACATGGCGCGCGGTCTCATCCAGCCGGGTGAGGCGGAGGAAGCGCGCGCCGAGATCGGCCGCCGCATTCTGCGTCTCGGCTCGGACAGCCAGCCAAGCGCGCGAGCGCCGCGCCCTTCGCGCGCCGCAAGGCTGGTCGCCACCGCCGCCGTGCTGGCGGTGCCGCTGGTCAGCTGGGGGCTCTACGGCTCACTCGGCTCGCCGGATCTGCCCTCGCAGCCGCTGGCCGAGCGGCTGGCCAAGAACCCTGCCGAGTCCTCGGTCGACGAGTTGGTTGCCCGCGCCGAGGCGCATCTCGCCGCCAACCCTTCGGACGGCAAGGGCTGGGACGTGCTGGCGCCGGTTTATCTGCGCCTGCAGCGCTACGCCGACGCGGTGACCGCCTATCGCAACGCCATCCGCCTCGACGGCGACAGCGCCGTGCGCCAGGCCGGCCTTGGCGAGGCGATCGCCAACGCTGCCGGCGGCATCGTCACGGCCGAGGCTCAGGGCGCCTTCGACGCGGCCTTGAAGCTCGATCCCGCCAATGCCAAGGCCAATTTCTATCTGGCGATGGGCCTGGCCCAGGAAGGCAGGAAGGCGGAAGCCGCCGCCGCCTGGCAAAAGATGCTCGGTCAGCTTGCGCCCGATTCGCCCTGGCGCAGCGCCGTCCAGCAGGCGCTCGCCGAAACGGCCGAGCCGCCGGCGGCGGCAGGCAAGCCGGCGACCGGCCCGGATGCCGGGCAGGTCGAGGCGGCGCAGCAGATGGCGCCGCAGGACCGGCAGGCAATGATCGAGACCATGGTCGCAAGCCTCGACGACCGGCTGAAACAAAATCCGCACGACGAGGAAGGGTGGATGCGGCTCATTCGTTCCTATGTTGTGCTCGGCAAGGCCGACCGGGCGCGCGACGCGCTCGGTCGCGCGGTTGCCGTCTTCGGCGCCGACAGCGAGCAGGCCAAGAAATTCACCGCCTTTGCCGCCTCCCTCGGCGTGACGGCGACGGAGTAGGCCATGACGCGCAAGCAGAAGCGATTGTCGGTGATCCTCGCAGGGCTGGCCTTCCTCGGCGCTGCTGCCGGTCTTACCTTCTACGCGCTCGGCCAAAAGGCTTCGTATTTCTACATGCCCGCCGACCTCGCCGCCGCAACCGTCCAGCCCGGACAGCGCATTCGCCTTGGCGGGCTCGTCGAAAAAGGCACCATCGTTCGCGGTCAGGGCGCGACCGTCGCCTTCTCGGTCACCGATGAGCAGAAATCGGTCAAGGTCACCTATACCGGCATCTTGCCCGACCTCTTCCGCGAGGAGCAGGGCGTCATCACCGAGGGCGCTTTCGGCCCGGACGGCGTCTTCGTCGCCGATAGCGTTTTAGCCAAGCACGACGAGCGCTATATGCCCAAGGAGGTCGCCGACGGCTTGAAAGCCAAGGGCGTCTGGCAGGAGAGCAAGAGCCAATAATGGTTGAGACCGGACATTTCGCGCTCGTCCTCGCCTTCGCGCTGTCGCTGGTGCAGATGCTGGTGCCATTGGTCGGCGCCCGCGCCGGCAACCAGCGGCTGATGGCGGTCGGCGGCCCGGTCGCGGTCACCGGC
>NZ_RZSF01000567.1:0-2385 GCF_004023325.1 Mesorhizobium sp. M1A.F.Ca.ET.072.01.1.1
CACACCCAGATCGTCGGACAACTGCGCCTTGCTCAGGGCCTTGAAGATGTTGGCGATGGCCAGGACATCGGCCTGCTGCAGCCGGTCCTCGGCATAGTGGAGATAATGCGCCAGCTGCTGCAGCCGCTCCTTCAGCAAAGCGGGTTCGGCCACCTCGCCCTGCAGGATACCGCGCGCCAGACCATTCGTGACCATTGCAAGCCGTGGCGTCGCGAACGCGCCGAAGCGACGGCCCTTGGGGCCGAGACCGCGGGCGATCTCCACCAGAGCCTGGTAGCACACCGGCTCTTGCGTCCACTTGGCGAAGCCGTTCACCAGGAGCGCCAAGCCTTGCGCCGTAAAATCGGAGAGCCCGACATCCGGGCGATCGGCGCGGCGAAGGACCTCCTCGCCAATGGCGACCGTGGCCTGCCGATTGCGCTCCTCTTGCGGCCACTTGCTGAAACCGTTCACCAGGGCCGCCAGATGCTGATGATTAAATCCGTTAATTTCGCCGACGCGGGAAGCGATCTCCCCAGCCATGGCAACTGCAGCCTGGCGCATGCCTGGCTCTTGCGGCCATTTGCTGAAGCCATTCACCAAATTGGCCAGGCTCAGCGGAGCAAAGTCGGAGAGCCCGACATTTGGGTGATCGGCGCGGCGCTGGACTTCCCCGCCGATGGCGGCCGTGGCCTGCCGATTTCGCTCCTCCTGCGGCCACTTGCTGAAACCGTTCACCAGTATGGCCAGCTGCTGATGGGTAAATCCCTTGATTTTGTCGGCACGGGAGGCGATCTCCCCGGCGATGGTGACTGCCGCCTGGCGCATGGCTGGCTCTTGCGGCCACTTGCTGAAACCATTGATCAGATAGGCCAGCTCCTGACCAGGAAAACCGCGCAATCGGTTGGCCGCGCGACTGACCTCAGAGGCGATGGCGATCATCGCCTCGCGCGTGCTTGCCTGTTCCGGCCACTTGCTGAAACCGTTCACCAGATCGGCCAACTCTTGATTCGCAAATCCCTTGAGCTTTCCGGCTCGGGCAACGACCTCGCCGGCGATGGCAATGGTCGCCTCGCGCGTCTTCTGCTGGTCAGGCCACTTGCTGAAACCGTTCACCAGGTTGGCCAACTCTTGATACCCAAATCTGTTGAGCTCGCCGGCTCGGGTAACGACCTCGCCCGCAATGGAAACCGTCGCCTCGCGCGTCTGTTCGGGCCACTTGCTGAAACCGTTCGCCAGGTTCGCCAGATGTTGATCAGTGAATCCGCCGAGCTCTTTGGCACGCGCAACGATCTCGCCGGCGATGGCAACGGTAGCATGGCGCATGTCGATTTCTTCGGGCCATTTGCCGAACCCGTTCACCAGATTGGCCAACTCTTGATGTGGAAATCTATTGAGCTTGCCGGCGCGGCCAACGATCTCGGCGGCGATATCCGCCACAGCTTGGCGCAAATCCTGTTCTTCCGGGCACTTGCCGAAGCCATTGACCAGGTTCGACAGGCCCTGCGGGCTAAAATCGGAGAGCCGCTTGGCTCGGCCTGCAAGACGCGTCACCTCGGTGCCGATAGCGCTAGTGGCTTTCCGACACTTCGCCTGGCTCGGCCATTTGCTGAAACCGTTCACCAGGTTCGCCAGGCCCTGCGGTTCGAAATCGGAAAGCCGATTGGCTCGGTCCGCGAGGTACGTCACCTCGGTGCCGATAGCGCCGGTGGCGTCTCGACACTCCGTTTGTTTCGGCCATTTGCTGAAGCCATTGACCAGATTGGTCAGGTTCTGCGGACTGAATTGGGAAAATCCCTCCGTCTCAGCGCGGCGAAGAACCTCACCAGCAACTGCGAAAGTGCCCTCGCCACACCCTGGCTGGTCAGGCCACTTGCTAAAGCCGTTCACCAGCAGCGCGATGTTGCGAGCGTCCAGCTTGCGAAGCATTGCGCGGTTGTTGCTGCAGAACTTCGCGATCCTGATTGTGCCGTCGCGGCATTCCGCCAGTTGGGGATATCGACCGAACGACAAGGAAAACAGCGGCAACGCGCTGGGATCCAGGTCGCTTAAGGCGCTGCGGAACGTCGACACCTTGGCTGCCATGGCTCTGCAGGCCTGCATGCCCGCCTCGCCTCCAGGCTCGCGGCTGACTGCGTTGGACACGGTCGCATATCCAAACGATTCTCCCTCGCGGATATCCCGCTCCCAGTTTGGCAGAAACTGGCGAGTGAATTGAACAGCGGCTCCTTGCAGGAATGCTGCCTGCTCTTCCTGGTCCCGCAGCAAGCCGCTATGGCGCACCACCGCACAGGAGAATTGAACGATGTGCCGAGCTCGGCCGATGTCATCGAGAGCCTTGTTGAACAGATTGCTCGACATTGCGCGAGAGGCGCGCTGCGGGGCTGCTTCGGAATGCCGTCCCAC
>NZ_RZSF01000568.1:0-2385 GCF_004023325.1 Mesorhizobium sp. M1A.F.Ca.ET.072.01.1.1
GCTGATTACTATTCACTATTCACCGTCCCTCAAAAGCAAATCACCCCCGCCTCTGAAGGCGGGGGTGACATGCGAAGGCGCGGGAAAAGGGGGTAGCTTCTCTCGGCCCTCACAAGCCTAGCAGACGGGCCAGATCCTTCTCGGTCGCCCGGCGCTCGACGATGGTGCGGCCTTGCGCGTCGCTCATCTCGAAGCGTCCGTTCTCGATCTCTTCCTTCATGCCGTTGCGGTGGATGATGGTGATCCTGTTGCCGTCGATCTCGACTATGTCGCCCGTCGCCGCATTGACATGGCTGGCGGCCTTGCCGCCGGGGTTGGTGTTGCCTTTGCCGCTGTTGTTGCCAGGACCGGCATTGGCATTGCCGCCACCGGAATTGCTGTTGCCGGAATTGCCGCCAGCGTTTCCGCCGCCGCTATTGCCCCCACCGCCGTTACCGCCATTGCCGTTGCCGCCGCCATTGCCGTTGTCAGCATAAGCGGTGGCCACCAGAAGCTTGGCGAGGCTATTGGACGTGAAATGACCAGGCGCGGCAAAAAGCGCCAGCGCGGCCGCGGCGCGCAGCGTAAGGCGGACAAACCTTTTTGAGGCGGGTTCGCGCATGCCGTCCTTGGTTCATGCCGGTTCCGCCTCGGCCATGCCGAAGTTCCGCTATCAGCCCGCCAAGGCGGAACCGGTGTCTTGACCAGACAAGATTCACGCTTTGGTAAGGTTACGGAAGCGGCCCACGACCCATGCCATGTCCGGTCGGACCTTTTTGCAGTCACTTGGGGACCATCGTCGCAACCAGCCGGGAACACAACTGGAGGCTGCGACTGCCGTCGCGTTAACCAAAATCGCTTGGAAAGCCGTTAGCAATTCATTATGACTGTCGCACGCGAGAACGGCGCGGACACTCAACGAACCGCGGCATGCTACGGCGCTTCGCCTCCTGGGCGGAAAAGCGCCGTATCCTTTGGTTTGCGCATGAATTGTTTCCCGGACTGCGGGGGCATGCGCCAAGAGCCCGCCTTATCCGGCAGCCGTCTCAAGGGCCTCAAAAAAGTACCCCCGCCAAAGGCGGGGGCAAGGTGAGCAGCGGGAGTTCTGTCGTAAGACGATCAGGACCGAAGAGACGAAGCAAAAGGTGGCAACCTGATTTTGCAGCGCTGGCTTTTGGCCCCTTAAGATCTAATCCAGATAGAACCTCGCTCTCACAAACTCTTTAGGCGATCGAGATCGGCCACTGTGGCCTTGCGCTCGACGATGGTGCGACCAAACTTATCCTCCATCCTGAAACGGCCGTTCTCGATGCTCTCCTTCATTCCGTTCCGGTGCGTGACCTGGATGCTATTGGCACTGACCTCGACCTTGTCGCCGGTCGCCGCATTCACATGATCATCGACATCGCCGGTTGCTGCAGTGTTCGTTGCGCCCTTGCTGTTGCCGCTGTTTCCGTTTCCGTTGTTGCCGCCCGAGTTGCTGTTTCCGCTGTTGCCGCCCGAGTTGCCGTTCCCGTTCCCGCTGTTGCCGCCGCCGTTGCCGTTACCGTTTCCGCCGCCGCTGTTCCCACCGCCATTGCCATTGCCATTGCCGCCTTTGCCGGCATAGGCCTTGGCCACGACAGGACCGTCGAAGGAGAGATGAAAAGGCGCGACAACAAGCGCCAGCGCAACGAGCGCCCGCAAGACATGCCTGCAGCCCATGCGCGATACGCGCATCCCAATCTCCCCTTGCCAGCCATCCGACCCTTCGGCCGAACTACCCCACCGGCAATGTCGCAACATCAGCATCCCTAATCAACCCGTCGTGGGGAAGTGGCCCACGACCCTTGTCTTGCTTTTTCAGACCTTTTTCGCAGCGATGTCGGACCTAAGTCCTATCTCAACCACCAGATGTGATCGGACGCGGCTGCGCACGGCTTTTTTCAGGCGTGAATGAGCGCGTTTCGCTGAAACGAATTCGAGCGACGCGCTTCGAGTTTTTGTTCTGATGCTCTCCCAAAACCGGCGCGCCCTCAGGCGATATGCATTGATCCTCAACAGGGTGACGGACCCGGCGCTCTCGCCGTTACGGCCGCGCCGAACGCGGCGGCAATCACGGCGCCAATACCGGCGCATTGCAAAACGCTCAAGCTTTCATGCAGGAAGAGAAACCCGGTCAGCGCGGCGCCTGCGGGTTCCAGGCAGACGATCATGCCATAGACTTTCGCCGGCATTCTAGCGAGCACCATCATCTCCAGCCAGAAGGGCAGCGCGCTGGAGAACAGCCCGACGACGACCGCGGCCGCCATGACATGCGGGTCGGTGAGATAAGGTTCCGCTGCGGTGAAGCCAAAAGGCAGCGCGACCAGCGCGGCGATCGCCATGCCATAGGCCGAGGTGCGGGCGCCAAGCTCGGCCTATGGC
>NZ_RZSF01000569.1:0-2382 GCF_004023325.1 Mesorhizobium sp. M1A.F.Ca.ET.072.01.1.1
AGATCCTGCAGCTCACCAAGTATCTTGACCGCCTGCCCAAGGCGATGTCGGGCGGCCAGCGCCAGCGCGTCGCCATCGGCCGTGCCATCGTGCGCAATCCGAAGGTGTTCCTGTTCGACGAGCCGCTGTCCAATCTCGATGCGGCACTGCGCGTCGCCACCCGCATCGAGATCGCCAAACTGAAAGAATCGATGCCGAACACGACGATGATCTACGTCACGCACGACCAGGTCGAGGCGATGACGCTGGCGGACCGCATCGTGGTGCTGAAGGAAGGCGTCGTCGAGCAGGTCGGCACGCCGATGGAGCTCTACAAGCGGCCGGGCAATCTCTTCGTCGCCCAGTTCATCGGATCGCCGGCCATGAACATATTGCCGGCGAAGATCGAGAAGGCCGGCAATCCGACCGTGGTCAGCCATGTCGGCGACCGCAAGGCGACGGTGCCGATCACAACGCCCGCTTCGGCGAACGGCGCGGCGGTGAGCTTCGGCGTGCGGCCCGAGGATCTCGCGATCGCGACCGGGACGGATTACCTGTTCGAAGGCAAGGTCGATTATATCGAGCAGCTCGGCGAGGTTCAGCTCGTCTATGTCGACATCGGCCGCGCCGATCTGCCGCTGGTGGCGAAACTGCCGGGAAATGTCGAGGTCAAGCGCGGCGAGACGCTGCGGCTCAATGCCGGCGCCGGGGATCTGCACATCTTCGACGCGGAGGGGCATTCCTTCACGCTGCATCGCGATGAGGCGAAGGCGGCCTGACGCTCGGTGCTGCCGTTTCGGCCATGAGGCACGAGGCGGTCCGGATAAAGAAAGAGCGGCGAGGTTTGCCCTCGCCGCTCTTTTTCGTCAACTGCTTGCGGCTGTTAGCGGCCGAACAGATTGCGGTCGCTGCCCTGCGGGGCCGACTTGTGCACGTCATTCGACGAGTTCAGCAGCTTGTAGACCGGCGAGTCGGTGCCCACCGACGAAGTGCGGGTCGTGTCGACGGCAGGGGCCTGCTGGCTGGCGCCAGCCGAGCCGTAATTGTCGCTGCCTGCGAAAGCTGCGCCGGAGAGGGCCAGAACGGCCGTTGCGGCAAGAACGATCTTCTTCATTTCAATACTCCTGAATTCTTAACCTGATGTCGTTTCCAAAACTGGGGTACACTTTTGGGCGACATGCCTTGGGACGCGGCGGGTGAACCCAGCGTCTACCTCCTGTCGGCCATGGCCCCTCATGGATCATGGCCAGGTTCGGCAGTTTAATTGTTGCCGAAGAGGTTGTGGTCCGCGCCCTGGGTGACGGGCTTCTGAGCGGCCGCTTCCGACCTGTGGGTCGAGGCCGTGCGAGAAGTGTCGACCGCGGCGGCCGGCTGATTGGCGGCGTTGGAACCGTAGTTGTCGCTACCAGCGAAGGCGCTGCCGGAAATGGCCAGAAGGGCGGCGGCAGTGAGAACAATCTTTTTCATTTTTGGTACTCCAGTATGTTTTTTCGTCCGTCTAGCGGCGTGTCTTGGGAGTGAAAATCGCGTCGTTCGGACAGCCCCGATGTGGGTGAGCCGGCTGCCGGATTCCAATCACGAAGTTGTTTCGGCTGGACCATGAATCCCCATCTTGAAATTGTACCAATCGCCCGCCACGATCGGTTTTTACACTGTTGAATCAGTTAGTTATCGCACTTATCCATTTGGCTCACCAAGTGTATACGCGCGCCGATGTTCACCCCGTCCTGCACGCACCGTCAACAGAAACGAACTGTTCGGTTCGATTTTAGAATCTCCTAATAGTCACTTTCCGATACCGCTTAACCATTTTGGACCTACCGGCTTGATTCGGGAGCGTTGCCGCCCACGGGTCAAAGGCGTCGGCAACTCTGGGCGCAGCCTCGTCTGAGCGTCCTTCTCTCCGATCTGGAAGGATCGCGCCGGCCGGGCGCCGAGCCTGCTCGCGCGTCAGCGTCAGCACCAGATCGAAGCCGTCGCGACGATCGTCCAGTTCAATCAACTCGTCGCGGAAGTCGACCTCGTTTGCGGGCAACCGAAATCTTGTCGGCGGAGCCTGCCGAAGAGGCCGGCAGGCTCCTTGGAAACCTTTCTCAGCCGGCGGCGAAAGGCACGGCGACGAATATCTGCGCGTCGCCGCGATCGACCAGCAGCAGCACCGACTTCCTGCCGGACTTGCCGGCCTCGGCGATCGCCTGGTTCGCTTGCCTTGCGTTTTTCACCGGCGTGCGGTCGACGGCGACGATGACATCGCCGGGTTCAATGCCGGCCGCGGAGGCCGCCTTGTCCGGGTTGACGCGCTCGACCACGGCGCCGCGCTGATTGTCGGCCAGGTTGAGCTGCTCCCGGATGTCCGGCGTGAGGTCCGTAAGGCCAAGGCCGAGCGAGGGCACGCGCAGGCCC
>NZ_RZSF01000056.1:0-28106 GCF_004023325.1 Mesorhizobium sp. M1A.F.Ca.ET.072.01.1.1
GGGCGGGGGACTGCGGCTTCCCGCCAATAGCGATCCAGATCGGCAGCTTGTCCCGGAAAGGTCGGGGATAGACGCCGCGGCCGTTGATCGGCGCGCGCAGCTTGCCCTGCCACGTCACCTTCACCTGGTCGCGGATGGCAAGCAGGAGATCCAGCTTCTCGGCGAAGAGCTCGTCATAGTCCTCGAGATTGTAGCCGAACAGCAGAAACGATTCGATGAAGGAGCCGCGCCCGGCCATGATCTCGGCGCGGCCGCCGGACAGAAGGTCGAGCGTCGCGAACTGCTGGAAGACCCGCACCGGATCGTCGGAAGAAAGCACCGTGACCGCGCTGGTGAGCTTGATCCGCTTCGTCCGCTCCGCGGCCGCGGCCAGCGCCACGACCGGCGCCGAGGCCGCATAGTCGGGGCGATGGTGTTCGCCGAGGCCGAACACGTCGAGACCGACCTGGTCGGCCAGCTCGACCTCCTCGATCAGGTTGCGCAGCCGTTCGTGCGGGCCGATGGCGCCGGGGCCCGGCTCCGGGCTGACATCCGCGAAAGTGTAGAGGCCAAGTTCCATTTTCATGCATCCTGATGCGCCGCTTGGGCGTTGATTGTTGGCGCTAGAGGTAGCGACCGGCCCCCAGAGCCGCCAGAGGCGCGATTTGTGAACAGTGCATCGCGCCGCGACGACGTATCCCGACGGCAACAGCCCAGATTTTCATGGCTGGCATACCGTTTTGGCGCTTGAACTCACCGCTTTCGCGCGTATGTAAGCGTCGCGAATTGACTTCAGGGAAGTGGACTTGGCTATTTACAGGGAAAAAGACATATTCGAGCGGCGCAACGCCGCGAACGAGGCAAAGAAGGCGCTCCTGGAGCGCTTCAAGTCAAAGCCGGCGGCGGACGACCCAGCGGTTCTGGCGCGTCAGGCGGAACGCAAGGCGATCCTCGAGGCCCGTGCGATCCGCGAGGCCGAGAAGGCCCGGTTGAAGCAGGAAAAGCTGGCGCGCGAAGCGGCCGAGAAGGCTGAACGCGAGGCAGTGGCCGAAGCGGCCCGTATTGCTGCCGAAGAGGCGGCGGCCGCCGAGGCCAAGATCCGCGAAGCCGAGGAAACCGAACGCATCGCCCGCCTGCTCGCCGAGGAGGCCGAACGCAAGGCCAAGCGCGATGCGCGCTACGCCGCCCGCAAGGCGCGCGTCGGTCGCACGCCTCCTGGCTTCTCGGCCCGCTAGGTTCGAGTTCGTTCGAAAAATGAATCAGGGTCGCCAGGAGCGGCCCTGAACGCGTTCGTGCTGCATCAGGCGACGAGCTTCAGCCCGACGATGCCGCAGACGATCAGGCCGATGCAGGCAAGCCGCACCGCGGTCGCCGGCTCGCCGAGCAGCCAGATGCCGAGCAAGGCCGTGCCGACAGTGCCGATGCCGGTCCACACCGCATAGGCCGTGCCGACGGGCAATGTCTTCAACGCAAGCCCGAGCAGGCCAAGGCTGACGATCATCGAGACGATTGTGAGCACGGTCGGCAGCGGCTTCGAGAAACCATCGGTATATTTGAGGCCGATCGCCCAGCCGATCTCGAACAGGCCAGCGAAGAAAAGGAAGATCCAGGACATCGCGAACGCTCCATCGATCGAGCATCGAATGCTCGACGTTTGACGTGGCGGGTCGTCCCGGCCGGGTTTCGGGGAAGCGAGGTCGTCCTCGCGGTACCGATATAGTGAGTTCTGTCCCCCGATCAACAAAACACCGGCAGCATTCGGCATGCCGCCGGTTCAAATCCGCATCGAGACGGATCGGCCGCGCTGACGGCCTACTTCTCCTTGATGCGCATCGCCTTGACCGGCGGCGCCTTCGGAGCCGGGGCCGCGGCCGGTTTCTTGGCGTCCTTTTTCGGCTTGCGGGGTTCCTTGCCCGCCTTCATCGCACCTTTCGCCATGATTCGCTCCTCCGATTTGTGGGCAGCACAAGTGAAACAAGAGAAGCGCCCGACCGCAAGAGGCCGCTTGCAGCTTCGAAAGCCGGCTTGCGCTATGTCAACCGTTTTCCCTTGATCCCGCGACCTCGGGATCGATCAGGCAACAGAAATGCATAGGGGCATCTGAACCTCGGAGCGGCTGGCGCATTGTCGGTGGAGCTTTGGGCGGCGGCCGCTGAGCTCCCACTTGGAAGAGGATCGGAAGCGCATGGCAGGGCATAGCGGCTCGAAAAGAGTGATCTACGCCGCGCTCGCCGGCAATGTTGCGATCGCCCTGACCAAATTCGCCGCAGCGTCCTTCACAGGCTCTTCAGCCATGCTGTCGGAGGGCGTGCATTCGCTGGTCGACACCGGCAATGGCGCGCTTCTGCTTTACGGCATGCGCCGTGCCGCGCGCCCGCCCGACCGCACGCATCCGCTCGGACACGGACGCGAACTCTATTTCTGGAGCTTTATCGTAGCCCTTCTGGTTTTCGCGCTGGGCGCGGGCGTTTCCTTCTATGAGGGCGTGATCCACATCATGGCGCCCGAGCCGATCGTCAACGCCAAGGTCAACTACATCGTGCTTGGTCTTTCTTTTCTGTTCGAAGGCAGTTCCTGGCTGGTGGCGCTGAAGGAGTTCCGGGGACAGAAGGGAAGGCTGGGTTGGTTCGAGGCGGTCCGGATGAGCAAGGATCCCAGCATCTACACGGTGCTGTTCGAGGACAGCGCCGCGCTGCTCGGCCTCGTCGTCGCCTTCGTCGGCATCCTGTCTGCCGAGCTCCTGGGTATCCCCGAGCTCGACGGCGCCGGCTCGATCGGCATCGCCGTCATCCTGGGCGCCACCGCCATCTTCTTGGCGCGCGAGAGCAAGGGTCTGCTCATCGGTGAGCCCGCTTCGCCCGAGGTGCAGCGCAAGGTTCTGGCGATCGCTCAGGAAGACCCGGCCGTGCAGCGGGCGAACGGCATACTGAGCGTCCATATCGGCCCGGAGGAGATCGTCGCAGGCCTAAGCATCGAATTCGAGGATCATCTCACGGCGCCTGAGATCGAAGCCTGCGTTGAACGCCTGGAGGCGCGACTGAAAAGCGACATGCCCGAAATCACCAGGCTGTTCGTCAAGCCGCAGGCGACTGGCACATGGGAGCGCAGGCGTAAGGCTATCGCCGGGGCCTTCGAAGAGGATTAGATTTGAGCGAAGCAATCTTTTGGGAGCATGCCGAATGAGAATCGACGGCGGGTGTCATTGCGGCGCCATCACCTACGAAGCGGAGGTCGATCCCGAAAAGACCTCGATCTGCCATTGCACCGATTGCCAGCAACTGACGGGAACGGCCTTTCGCGTGACGGTGGGCGCGCCAGAAGAGGATTACCGGATCACCAAGGGCACGCCGAAGGTCTACATCAAGACCGGATCCAGCGGCGCCAAGCGCGCGCAGGGGTTTTGCGGCGAATGCGGATCGCATCTCTATGCGACGTCGGTTGGCGATGGTCCGAAAATCTACGGCATTAGGGTGGGTACAGCGCGCCAGCGCGACCAACTGGTGCCGAAAAGACAGGTCTGGCACCGCTCGGCGTTGCACTGGCTGCCGGAAATCGAAGGCATCACGACCATCGAGGAGCAGTAACGGAGTTACGGCAGCTCAGTCGTCGCCTTCGACGACGCGCAGCCTGAGCTGACCCGTCTTGGAATCGGCCACGCGCGCGCCCGCCTCCACCTTGGCAGGACCGCGTGGCGGTTCGGGTTCGCCCTCGGCGAACTCCAGCGCCTCGATCTTCTGCCCGCGTTTGGTGACCTTCGTCGTCGAGACGAGGATGTCGTCGATATCCCTGGCCGCCTGGCCGAAATGCGTCTGCAACCGGCGCACGCGCTCGTCGACTCGCGCCACATCCTCCATCAGGCGGATGACCTCGCCCTGGATCAGATGCGCCTGCTCGCGCATGCGCGCGTCCTTCAGGATTGCCTGGATGACCTGGATCGACAGCATCAGCAATGACGGCGAGACGATGACGACGCGGGCGCGGTGCGCCTTCTGCACCACGGGCTCGAAATTCTCGTGAATCTCGGCGAACACCGATTCCGAGGGCACGAACATGAAGGCGGTGTCCTGCGTCTCGCCCTGGATCAGGTATTTTTCCGCGATGTCGCGGATATGCACCTCGATGTCGCGCCGGAACGCCTGCGCCGCCGCCTTCTGCAAGTCGGCGGCTTCGGCGGCACGAATGGCATTCCAGGCCTCCAGCGGAAACTTGGCGTCGATGGCGAGCATCGGCGCGCCGTTCGGCATCCGCACCAGGCAGTCGGGCCGGCTGCCGTTGGAAAGGCTCGCCTGGAACTCGTACGCGCCGTGCGGCAGGCCGTCGGCAATGATTGTTTCCATGCGCGACTGGCCGAAGGCGCCGCGAGTCTGCTTGTTGGAGAGGATCGCCTGCAGCTGCACGACCTGTCCGGCTAAAGATTGGATGTTGCCCTGCGCCGTGTCGATCACCGCCAGCCGCTCCTGCAGCTTGGCCAGGCTCTCATGCGTCGACTTGGTCTGCTCAGCCATGGTCTGGCCAAGGCGGCCGGTCATGGCGTCGAGCCGCTGTCCGAGCGATTGGGTGAGCTCGGCCTGCCTGGCGCCGAACACTTCGGCGATCGCGCCCATGCGACCCTGCATCTCGGCCTGCGCCTGAAGAATGTCCGCCATCCTGGCCTCGGTGTCGCGGGCATGGTCGGCCGCTTCTGCCGCCGCTGCCGCGCGCGCCTTTCCCGCGCGCCACAACGCGATGACGAGCGCCAGGAACAGCGCCAGCAGCAGCAGCGCTCCGAAGCCAAGCGCCTCGCCGAGCCTGATTGTGGTGGCGCCGAGCCGCGCGACGGGTTGCGAAAGGATCGAGGTCATGTCGTTCATTTGGGCAGCATAGCCGATTCGCTCTGCTGGCACAGATCAAAACGTGAACAAGTCAAAGCCGCCCCGGTTGACGCTTTTCCATCGACGTCTTAGGTGAGACGCCATGTCGATCAAGCCGCTCATCATCCTTCCCGATCCGATCCTGCGCCAGGTTTCCAAACCGGTCGAGCGCGTCGACGGTGACTTGCGCAAGCTCACCGACGACATGCTGGAAACCATGTATGACGCGCCGGGAATCGGGCTGGCGGCGATCCAGGTCGGCGAGCCGCGGCGTTTGCTGGTCATCGACCTCGCCAAGGAAGGCGAGCCGCCGGCGCCGCATGTCTTCATCAATCCGGAAATCCTCGAAAGCTCCGACGAGCGCTCGGTCTATGAGGAAGGCTGCCTGTCGATCCCTGACTACTATGCCGAGGTCGAGCGTCCCGCAGCGGTGCGGGTGAAATATCTCGACCGCGACGGCAAGCTGCAGGAGATGCAGGCCGAAGGCCTGATGGCGACCTGCCTGCAGCACGAGATCGACCATCTTAACGGCGTGCTGTTCATCGACCACATCTCGAAGCTGAAGCGCGACATGGTGGTCAGGAAATTCAAGAAGCTCGCCAAGGACAAGGCGCCGGGCAAGATGGCGGGCTGAACCTCATTCGAGCATTCCACGCAGGATCCAGTCTTTCCCGACTTCGATGGCTTTGGAAGCCAATTCAAACGCAAGCGCGCGAGACTTTGGCGAGAATATTAAACCACGACTAATGCCACTGCAAAAAGCGGCGTGAGGTAGACAGCGAATGCTCGCTCACGTCGTTTGGACAACTCGCCCTTCGTAGATTCCTCATCGAGCGATTTGAACCTGGCGTACGACACGCCCCAATGTCTTTTGACGAGTCTTCATATGAATGGCTCCGAAGGGGCAAGAGGCCCGAATCATATGAGGAAAGCATTCGAACTTGGTTACCGAAGAGTCTTTAAGCGCCGCGCAAACCCGTGCTGGGTATGATTGAGCAAATCGTCTAACCATGATATCATGATATCAAATTGGAGGCTTAGCCTTGAGCGATATGCTAATCAGAAACGTACCAGAACCCCTAAAGCGCGAAATTGAGCAAGCCGCTCGAAAAGTCGGCCAGAGCCTATCGGGCAAAGCCATCGATCTTTTGTGGAAGGGCATGAGTGTGGAAAAGGAAAGAAGGCTAGAGCCAAACTTCTCAGCATGGGAGAGTATCCGCTCCGCATTCGCAAACGAAAGCGCAATTGACAACGAGTTTGCTGAGACAATGGCTGAAATCGAAGCTGCGAGGAAACAGGACTTTGGCCCCTTGGTCGAGGGTTTCGATTGATTATTCTCGATACCAACGTCGTTTCCGAAGCAAGCAGGATCACACCTGATCCGAACGTGGTCGAATGGTTTCGCAAACAGGATCTGCTCAATCTTTACCTGTGCGGCCCGGTCGTCATGGAACAATCTTTCGGCGCCGAAAGATTTCTGAATAAGACCGGCTCTGATCGACACGTTCGTGCTCTCGACCATCTGATCTCGAAGCAGTTTTCGGGTCGCATCGTTGACTTTGCTGGCTCGGTACCTCGCCTTACCGGCAAGCTTCGGGCAATGCGGGAAAATATCGGTCGTCCGGTCAGTCTTTCCGATGCCATGATTGCGGCTATCTGTCTGGCCCATGACGCTACGCTTGCGACACGCAATGTTCGCGACTTCGACGAGCTTGGCCTGAAGCTCGTGAACCCGTTTGAAGCGGACGCCTGAACATAGCATGGCAGGAGAAATGCCCCTTCGCGTCATCTTCATGGGCACGCCGGAGTTTTCCGTGCCGACGCTCAGCGCCATCGCCGAGGCCGGCCACGAGATCGCCGCCGTCTATACGCAGCCGCCGCGCGCCGCCGGCCGGCGCGGGTTGGAATTGACGCCCTCGCCCGTGCAGCGCGAGGCGGAACGGCTCGGGCTCGAGGTGCGCACGCCGACATCGCTCAAGGCAGAGACGGAGCAGCAGGCCTTTGCCGGTTTGCGGGCCGATGTCGCCGTGGTCGTCGCCTATGGCCTCCTTCTGCCGAAACCCGTTCTCGAGGCCACCAGGCTCGGTTGCCTCAACGGCCATGCATCACTTTTGCCGCGTTGGCGCGGTGCTGCTCCCATACAGCGCGCCATCATGGCCGGCGATGTCGAAACCGGCATGATGGTGATGCGCATGGAAGAGGGGCTGGACATCGGCCCGGTGGCATTGGTTGAAAAATGCGTCATTGGTCCCGATATGACCGCCGGGGAATTGCATGACCTCCTCATGGCTCGAGGCGCCTCGCTGATGGTGGATGCGCTCGCACAGTTGGGGATAAATTGTCTGACATTTGCCCCGCAGGCGGCGGAAGGGGTGACCTATGCGCGAAAGATCGATAAATCGGAGACACGCGTAGACTGGACGCGGCCTGCCGGCGAAGTCCACGATCACATTCGCGGCCTGTCGCCCTTTCCGGGCGCGTGGTGCGAGGTCGAAATTGGTGGCCGCGTGGAGCGGCTGAAACTGCTTCGCTCGACGCTTTCCAACGGCGTCGGCGAGTCGGGAGGTATTCTCGATGATCGGCTGACGGTCGCCTGCGGGTCAGGCGCGGTGCGGCTGGTCGAAGTTCAACGGGCGGGTGGAAGGCCCGCCGCCGCGCAGGAGTTTTTGCGCGGGGCCAAGATCGAAAAAGGAACGAAACTCCAATGAGCATGATGTCGATACGTGCGGCGACGCCGCGGGATCGCGAGGCGATCCGCCTCGTCGAAGAGCATGCCTTCGGCCAGCAGGCGGAGGCCGGCCTGGTCGATGCGCTGGTCACCGGCGGCGACGCCGTCGTCGAGCT
Organism: Mesorhizobium sp. M1A.F.Ca.ET.072.01.1.1; assembly: GCF_004023325.1. Classification (NCBI taxonomy): domain Bacteria; kingdom Pseudomonadati; phylum Pseudomonadota; class Alphaproteobacteria; order Hyphomicrobiales; family Phyllobacteriaceae; genus Mesorhizobium; species Mesorhizobium sp. M1A.F.Ca.ET.072.01.1.1. The sequence continues at coordinate 7,674 of NZ_RZSF01000056.1, forward strand.
GGTTGCGGAAGAAGATGGCCAGGTCGTCGGCCACATTCTGTTTTCCAGGCTTTTTGTGCAGAACGGCGGCAAGCGCTTCGCGGCCGTGGCGCTGGCGCCGCTGGCCGTCGAGCCGTCCTTCCACGGCACCGGCATCGGCGGCGCGCTGATCCGCGAGGCGCATGTCCGTCTGAAGGAGGCTGGCGAGGCTTTGGCGGTGGTGCTCGGCGATCCGGCCTATTACGGCCGCTTCGGCTACACCCACGCCCGCGCCGAGAAATTCGAGAGCGAATACCAGGGCGAGGCGCTGCAGGCGCTGGCCTGGGGCGACGCGCCCGAGGCCGGCAGACTGCTATACGCTTCGGCCTTCACCGCGCTGGCCGCCTAGGCGAGCGCCAAACGCAGAGCTGGCATGCCGCGTTTTCGGCTCGATATCGAATATGACGGCAGCCAATTCGCCGGCTGGCAGCATCAGGCGGACCAGCTTTCGGTGCAGCAGGCGATCGAGCAGGCGATCGAAAAGTTCTGCGGCGAAGAGGTGCGAATACGTGCCGCCGGCCGCACCGATGCCGGCGTGCACGCGACCGCCCAGGTGGCCCATGTCGATCTGGCCAGGGACTGGGCGGGCGACAAGGTGCGCGACGCCGTCAACGCCCATCTGCAGGCGGCCGGCGCGCGCATCGCCATCCTCAAGGCTGCCGTCGTCGCCGACGATTTCGATGCGCGGTTTTCGGCCACCGGCCGCCATTATCTCTATCGCATCCTCAACCGCCGCGCCCCGTCGGCGCTTGAAAAGGGCAAGGTCTGGTGGGTGCCGAAACGGCTCGATGCCGAGGCCATGCACGAGGCGGCGAGGGTGCTGCTCGGGCGGCACGATTTCACCACCTTCCGCTCCACCCAGTGCCAGGCCGAAAGCCCGGTGCGCACGCTTGACCGTCTCGATGTCACCCGCGCCGGAGATCTCATCGAGGTGCGAACCTCGGCGCGTTCCTTCCTGCACAACCAGGTGCGCTCGATGGTCGGCTCACTGCGCAGGGTCGGCGACGGCTCCTGGAGCGCCGCCGATCTCAAGGCAGCGCTCGAAGCGCGCAACCGGGCAGCCTGCGGACAGGTAGCGCCGCCCGACGGGCTGTTTCTTGTCGGGGTGGATTATCCAGAGGACGTCTGAGGCGGCGTCGATCAGCCGGCGTCGTTCACGGCGAGTTCGTCCGACCAATTCGCGCCGCCATAGAAGAGGCGCAGAATCACGACGCGCTCAGGCTCCCCAACGAAAGCGACAGTTATCCGGCGCTCAAATCCGACGACGCGAAGGTCCGGCCGCACGTCATCACGGCGCGTGCCGCGTTCAGAGCCATGCTCGAGGCGCTCGCAGAACGCGCGGATGCGAGCGTCGTAGCGGTCTGCAAGGATGGGACGACGGTCCGACGCTTCACGGTTTCTTTTGCGAATAGCGCTCGTGACGCTTGCGCGCCCGTTCGGCCATTTCCTCCGGCGAAATGCCTTTGCCGGGGTTTGCCTTCCACGCATCATAGGCCGGAGCGACCTCCTCGCGCAGCCAACGCTCCACCGCGGCGTCGCGCTCCTGAAGGGCGCGAAGCCCGGCGCGGATGACTTCGCTGCTGGTCGCATACGTGCCCGAGCGGACGAGCTGATCAATGAAGGCCGCTTGCTCGGCCGGCAGGCTGAAGGTGCGTTTTTCGGTAGCGGACATGGCTAGCGCTCCGGGAGGACAGTGGTGTGAAACTATCATACCCCCCTGTCTCAAGAAAAGACCCCGTCAGCCGGCCAAGATCAGCCCCTCGCGCCGTCCGGAATGTCGATGCCGAGCAGCGCCTGCAGCCCGAACAAGACGAGCAGCGAGGCGACGAACATGCCGACAAACACCGCGGTGCCGGCAGCCGCGCCCTTGCCGATCGTCGCGTTGGTCATGCGCCAGGTCAGCACCATCGACAGCGCGAACAGCAGCAGCGAGACCAGGCCGCTGACCTCGTCGGTCGAAGGCAGGAACAGCCTCAGCAGCGCCGACGGCAGCATCAGCCAGGCGATGATCGCGGAGGCCCAGTTGGAGGCGACGACGTAGTGGACGAAGCGGCCGCCGATGCCGGCGCGCGGCGCGACCAGCGCAAGCGCCACCAGCGGCAGCACCCAGGAACCGATGTCGACGGTTGCCAGCCGGAGCAGCATGCCGAGCCGCCCGGCGAACGCATTCGGATCGCCTATCTCATTGGCGATCCCGACCCAGCCGACGATCAGCGCCGGCGCCGCCACGACGATGGCGAAGAAGGAATTCCAAAAACCGTCCGCAGACAGATCGAGCATGCGCAGGCCGTCGGCCCTGCCGAGCATCAGCCGCCAGGCGCCGGCCAGCGAAGCAAAGGTTTCGTCCGTTGAGAGCATGGTCACGTCAGACCTTGTCCGAACCAGTCCTCGATAAAGCGCTCGTATATCCCTGTCAGCGTCTCGAGATCGGCGACCGCCACGCGCTCGTCGACCATGTGCATGGTCTTGCCGACCAGCCCGAACTCGACCACCGGGCAAAAATCCTTGATGAAACGCGCATCCGAAGTGCCGCCGGAGGTGGAGAGCGAAGGCCTCTTGCCGACCACCGCGGCCACGGAACCGCTCAGCGTGTCGATCAGCTTTTCGTCGCGGGTAAGGAAGACATGGCTCGGCCGGTCGCGCCAGACAAGCTCGTAGTCGACGGCGGTCTTCTTGCCCGGCCGATATTTCTTGCGGCCCGCCGCCTGGTCGAGCCGGTTGTGGATCTCGGCCTGGACGGTCTCGGCATCCCAAGTGTCGTTGAAGCGGATGTTGAACGTGGCGGTGGCCTTGGCCGGGATGACATTGGTCGCCGGGTTGCCGACGTCGATCGAGGTCACTTCCAGATTGGTCGGCTGGAAATCCTTTGTTCCCCTGTCGAACACCGGATGGAGCAGCGCGTCGACAAGGCTCATAAGCCCGCGCACCGGGTTGTCGGCAAGTTGCGGATAGGCGGCGTGGCCCTGACGGCCATTGACGATGACGCTGCCGGAGAGCGAGCCGCGCCGGCCGATCTTGATCATATCGCCAAGCGCATCCGGATTGGTCGGCTCGCCGACGATCGAGGCGTCCCATTTCTCGCCCTTGGCGGCAGCCCAGTCGAGCAGCTTCACCGTGCCGTTGATGGCCGGCCCTTCCTCGTCGCCGGTGATCAGCAGCGAGACCGAGCCTTTCGGGCCGCCATTGTTCTCGATGTGGCGCGCCACCGCGGCGATGAAGCAGGCGATGCCGCCTTTCATGTCGACGGCGCCGCGGCCATACATCTCGCCATTGGCGATCTCGGCGGCAAAGGGCGGATGCGTCCACGCCGCCTCGTCGCCGACCGGCACCACGTCGGTATGGCCGGCAAACATCAGATGTGGGCCGTTGCCGGAGCGGCGCGCATAGAGATTTTCGATGTTCGGCGTGCCATCTTCCGAGAATATCGGCCGCTCGACGGCGAAGCCGAGTGGCTTCAGCATGTCTTCCAAGGTCTGCAGCGCGCCGCCTTCGGCGGGCGTCACGGAAGGGCAGCGGATCAGGGCGGCAAGGTTCTGGGCAGGGTCGGTCGGCAATTTCATGGGCAAAGCGATAGTCGAAAGCGGCAGGCCTGTCACGGTGGCAGATGTTCGCCGAGCAAGCCGCCGACAATATGGTTGTCGTGTCGTATAGTCGCGCGGGCCAGGACGGGATGATCGCATGGCCAAAGAAGGAAAGACGATCGCGATAGCCGGCGCCGGCAGCATCGGCTGCTATGTCGGCGGCTGCCTGGCGCTCGCCGGGCGTAAGGTCGTCTTCCTTGGCCGCGGCTGCATTGTGGAGGCGTTGCGCAAGGACGGGCTGCGGATCAGCGATTTTGACGGCCGCGACAGACGCATCGGGCCTGAGACGCTGGCGGTCAGCGACGATCCGGCGCTGGCGCTGCGCAACGCGGATATCGTTCTGGTCACCGTAAAGAGCGGCGCGACCGAGGAGATGGCGGCGCTTGTTGCGGCTCATGCCCGCCCCGATGCCATTGTGATCAGCCTGCAGAATGGCGTCGACAATCCGGACAAACTGCGTGGAGCGCTTCCCGCGCATCGCGTGCTTGCCGGTATGGTTGCGTTTAATGTCGTGCAATCGCCGGATGGCGAGACGCCGTTCAGCGTCCGCCGCGCCAGCGACGGCATGGTCATCATCGAGAATACTGAGCCCGGCCTTTCAGCACTGCTCAATGTCGAAGGACTTGGGGTCGAAACCCATGCCGACATGAGGGCGGTGCAGTGGAGCAAACTGCTGATGAACCTCAACAATGCGCTGGTCGCGCTCTCCGACCTGCCGCTGGCGACCGAATTGGCGGACCGCGGCTGGCGCGTCATTCTGGCGGACCAGATCGACGAGGCCCTGGCTGCAATGAAAGCTTGCCGTATCGAGCCGGCGCGCATCGCTGGGCCGCCCCCATGGCTGCTGCCGAAAGTGCTGCGGCTTCCGGACTGGCTGTTCGGAATCCTGGCCCGGCGGCTGCTGGCGATCGACCCCAAGGCGCGCTCCTCGATGTGGGACGATCTCCATCGTCGTCGGCCGACCGAGGTCGACGAATTGCAGGGAGCGATCCTGCGGCTCGCGCAAAAGACCGGCGTGCCGGCGCCTGTGACGAAGCGCATCATGGCGCTGGTGCGTCAGGCGGAAGCGGACAGGCGCGGTCCGCCCGGATTGACGCCCGACGAGGTCAGCCGCGGTCCTCGATCAGCGTGATATTTGCGCGACAGGTTCGAGCTCAAATTCTCGGTCTCGTTGACGCCAAGGATGGCGACATCGTCATTGACCGATTACATCACGCGTTATCTCTGTGATTTAGAGCCGGATCAGATTTGAGGTCGAAACGACCTAAAAATCATCCGGCGCTAGCGGTCGGCCGGCGCATTCGTGCGGCTGCCGTAGCGATTGGATCCGGGCTGTCCCGGAAACAGGCAGAGCACCAGGAAGGCAACGATCGACACGACGGGAACGAACAGCACCAGCGCCGCGATGCCCGGCTTGTCGAGGTCGTGCAGCCGCTTCACTGCCAGCACGACGTTCGACCACAACGAGGCGAGGAACGTGAGGAAGAAGACGAACGACCACATGTTGCTCTCGGCCGAACCTTCCGGCACCAGCGTGAAGCGATAAAGCGGAAAGGCCTGGACGATAGCAACCAGCAATCCGCCGAGAAAATAAGCCGCGCGGCTGACGCGGCCCGAGGTTTTGAAGAAGAGCCAGATGAAGTCTGCTTTTTCAGGCAAGCGGGTCCGGTCCGTATTGATTGGCGCCCCTGGTGCCTTCGAGCATGCCCAGTTCGATGAACAGCCAGATGCCGCCGATGATGGGTATAAGGCCGATCAGTGTCCACCAGCCCGACTTGTTACGGTCGTGCCAGCGTTTGGCATAGAGAGCAATCGCGAAATAGATCGATGCCAGCGCGACGAGGATGCCGAGGATGCCGATCTGGTCGCCGCCGGCGGTGGTGAAACGTGTGCCGAGGATCGAGTCGAGAATGAACGCAATGATGGCGATGACGATGAATATGCCGATGCCGGCCCAGAATTTGGCCCGGTTGATGCGGCCGTCGAAACTCGTCAGCAGATACTTCCAGTCCATGACGCCCCTCCGTTGAACCAGCGCGACGGAATGTCGCGCCGGCGGAGGCTGCGTCTGTTCGCGGGAAAGATCAATCGCGCAGCAATTCGTTGATCGACGTCTTGGAGCGGGTCCTGGCGTCGACGCGCTTGACGATGACGGCGCAGTAGAGGCTCGGGCCCGGCTCGCCATTTGGCAGCGGCTTGCCCGGCAGCGAGCCGGCGACGACCACCGAATTTGCCGGCACTTCACCGTAGAAGACCTCGCCGGTGGCGCGGTCGACGATCTTGGTCGACTGGCCGATGAACACGCCCATGCCGAGCACCGAGCCTTCGCGCACGATGCAGCCTTCGACCACCTCGGAGCGCGCGCCGATGAAGCAATTGTCCTCGATGATGGTCGGACCGGCCTGCATCGGCTCCAGCACGCCGCCAATGCCGACGCCGCCGGAGAGATGCACGTTCTTGCCGATCTGGGCGCAAGAGCCGACCGAGGCCCAGGTGTCGACCATAGTGCCTGTGTCGACATAGGCACCGACATTGACGAAGGACGGCATCAGCACCGCGCCCGGCGCGACATAGGCCGAGCGGCGCACGACCGAGGACGGCACGGCGCGGAAGCCCGCCTTCTCGAAATCGACCGCGCCCCAGCCCTCGAACTTCGACGGCACCTTGTCCCACCATACCGAGTGGCCCGGGCCGCCCTTGATGATCTCCATCGGGTTCAGCCGGAAGGAGAGCAGCACCGCCTTCTTCAGCCACTGGTTGACCAGCCACCTGCCGTCGTCCTGCCGCTCGGCGACGCGAACCACGCCGCGGTCGAGCAAATCGAGCGCCGACTGGATGGCGTCGCGCGTTTCGCCGCGGGTCGCGGTCGAAATCGTATCGCGCTCCTCGAAGGCCTTTTCGATGATCTTTTCGAGGCTCGCCAGATCGGGCTTCGACATGAATTTGCTCCATTACAAAGCTGTTAAGGCCTGCGCCTTAACCTGTTTTGAAATCGCGCGGACCCTATGTGAAGCCTTAATGGGGGTCAATCGCGACTGCGTCACGGGACGGCGCAAGTAAAGGAATTAGGACGGTGGATTCGATGACACCCATGGAAAAGGCGGGCTGGACGCCGCTGCCCCATTCGGACGAGGATCTCGAGCGGTCGAAAAGCGTGCCGGACACGCCGCAGACGCGGGCCGAAACCTATCGCCTGGCCTGGAACGATCCCGACTTCATGACGCGGCGCGAATTGCGTCCGGTGCGCCTGCAGCTCGAGCTCTTGAAGCCGGAGATGATCCTTGCCGAGCGCGGCATCCGCTCGACCGTCATCCTGTTCGGCGGGGCGCGGCTTCCCGAGCCGGGCGGCGCCGCCTGGGCCGCCAAGAACGAGACGCAGAAGAAGAACCTCGAGCTGAACAGCAAATATTACGAAGAGGCGCGCAAGTTCGCCCGGCTGTGCTCGCAGCAGTCGGCCACGTCCTATTATCGCGAATTCGTCGTCGTCACCGGCGGCGGACCGGGAGTCATGGAGGCGGGCAATCGCGGCGCCGACGATGTCGGCGCGCCGTCGATCGGCTTGAACATCGTGCTGCCGCACGAACAGGCGCCGAACGCCTATGTGACGCCCGAACTCTGCTTCAACTTCCACTATTTCGCCATCCGCAAGATGCATTTCGTCATGCGCGCCAAGGCGGTAGCCGTGTTTCCGGGCGGCTTCGGCACGATGGACGAATTCTTCGAGACGCTGACCCTGATCCAGACCGGGCGCATGGAGCGCGTGCCGGTGATCCTGTTCGGCAAGGCGTTCTGGCAACGGGCGATCGACCTCGACTTCCTTGCCGAGCAAGGCACGATCTCGCCCGGCGACCAGGACATCATCGATTTCGTCGACACCGCCGACGAAGCCTGGGACATCGTTCGCCGCTTCTACAGCCTCTGAGCGCGTGCTCGTCGTTACCGCAATGACCAGCGAGTTCTGACGACGGCGCCGGCAATCTGGAGTTGGGTCAGCCCGGGACCTCGACGATTGCGGTCAGGAAGCCGGCGAGGTCGTCGGTGACGAAATCCACGTCGTCCTCATTCGCCGGGTCGCGCTCCCAGATCTCGGAGAAAGTCGGCTCGAAATTGCGCGGCACGACCAGCACCGTCGTCATGCCGAGCGATTTCGGCACAGAGAGGTTGCGCGCCAGGTCCTCGAACATCACCGCGTTGTGGCCGGTCACGGAATGCAGCTCGGCGAACCGCTCATAGGTCTGGCGGGCCGGCTTGGGGTTGAGACCCGCCGCGACGATGTCGAAGATGTCGTCGAAATGATCCAATACGCCGAGCTGGCGCGCGGCGCGCTCGGCATGCTTGCGGTCGCCATTGGTGAAAATGAACTTGCGGCCCGGCAATTGGCGGATCGCGGCACCGAGCACCGGATCGGGCACCAGCCAGGAATAGTCGATGTCGTGCACCTTCTCGAGGAAGTCGTCGGGGTCGATGCCGTGGCGCGCCATCAGCCCGTTCAGCGTCGTGCCGTACTCCAGGTAGAGCTCTTTCTGCAGCTTGCGCGCCTCCTCGCGCGAGAGCGTCAGCAGCTCGCCGACATAGGCGGTCATCTTCACGTCGATCTGCGCGAACAGATTCGAGTGATGCGGATAGAGCGTGTTGTCGAGGTCGAATACCCAATCCGTGACATGGGCAAAACGGGCGGGCTCGGGTGTCGTCGTCATGGCCTCCTTATGGCATGCGGACGCGGAGTTTATCCACAACTTCCGCGCGTCTTGCGTCGTGAAAATGGCGCCTCGCTTCAAATTTTAATCGTCCCGGAAAGGTCACCTTCAGCGCTTGCTGGCACAGAGGCAGTCCGTTGGGAGACAGCGATGAGTCGCATAATCTTGAAGTCTGCAGTCGTCGCGTTCGCTTCGGTCGCTGTCTCGCTCTTGTTGACGCTGGTTGTGGTCCCGGCCATGGGCTTTCCGATCAGCCGCACCGTCTGGCTGACGGCCACGGTTTGCCCTTTGATTCTCGCCTGGATTGCCAGCGTCGGCACCTTCTGGCAAAGCGACCGGCTGAAAAATGCGCATCGCGAGCTTGCCCGCGCGCATGCCCAGCTCGCCGCGGCCCACAGACGCCTGTCGGAGAAGGCAAGCCGCGACGACATGACCGGCATGCTCAACCGCGAGACCTTCTTCGCCGCGCTCGACGGTTCCCGGCGCAAGGCCGATCGCGGCGCCCTGCTGATCATCGATGCCGACCACTTCAAGACCATCAACGACAATTACGGTCACCTGACCGGCGACGATGCGCTGCTTCTGATCGCCGGCGCCATCGAGCGCGGCGTGCGCAGCGGCGATGTGCTCGGCCGAATCGGCGGCGAGGAGTTCGCCGCCTTCCTGGTTGGCGCCACCGAACCGGAAGCAAGGCGCGTGGCCGAGCGCATCCGCCGCGAGGTCGAACTGATCCGCTTTCGCCCTGTCGACGAGCGGACCGTGCCTTTGACGGTCTCGATCGGCGGCATCACCTGTGGCGAGAGCGCCACCGTGTCGGAGCTGATGCGCGCCGCCGACCGCAGGCTCTACGAGGCCAAGCATCGCGGCCGCAACCTGTCCGTTCTCGATCGCGACCTTTCGGAAGCCGCCTGAGGGCATGCGGCTCTTCGGCACGACCATGGCGCGGAAGAATCTCGGCCGCGTGCGCTTCGCCGACTGGATCGGCAAAGGCGGCGATTATCCGACGAATAAGGAGACGGCGGGCCATCACCATATGGGCGGCACCCGCATGGGTACCTGCCGACGGGCGGCCACCTCAGGAAGGTGATTACAGTCTGAACTCCCGACAGGCGGGCGGCGCCGGCGCCCGCAATGGCAACCGGCGCCGCCCTGGCGCGCCTTTGGGGGTCGGATTTACAGTCCGTAAACGGCGACCCGCACCAGCACGGCCGCGGCGGCAAGTGCCACCAGCAGGATGCCGAGGCCGATGGGCGAGCCCCAGCCATACCATTCCATGGCCAGCTTGGCGTATCTGTACTCCTCCTCATGCGAGAGAGGGGGGCGCTGTTGAATCAAGCTCATTGTTCACTCCTGTCGGCGATTTTGCCCTTGCTTCGCAAAGGGTGGCATCGCATATTGATACGATAGTCTGAATGTTAGACAAGTTGATAGTTAGATGATAGAACTAAATTCGTCAAGCATGAATCGTGCTGAGATGACGGCGGCCGTCAGCCGTGCCGTCATGCGCTGGCAGGACGCGACGCAAGCCTATGACGAGGCGGTCGGGGAGCGGCTTGGGCTGATCGCGGCCGAGCGGCATTGTCTGGGCTTGCTCTACGCGGGGCCGCAATCGGCCGGCGCCGTGGCGGCGGCGACGGGGCTGACGCCGGCAGCGGTGACGGCCTTGATCGACCGCCTTGAGGCGCGTGGGCTCGTTACCCGAACCCGCAGCTTGGAAGACAGGCGCAAGGTGGTGATCGAGGCGACCGAGCTGACCAGAGAATTTTCGGAGCGCTACTATGGCGCCATCGCGCGCGAGGGCGAGAAAGTGATGGCGGGTTTCACCGACGCCGAGTTGGCGACCGTGCTGCGCTTCATCGACGCCGCGCTGAAGCTGCAGAGCGAGCAGTTGGCGAGGATCAAGGCCGAGCCGGCTTCGGCCGGCTGATGCCCGAGCGACCCAACACTGGCGGCTTGCTTCCGCAAAACCCAGAGCGGCTCAGTCGCCTTTTAGCCACCGAACCGCTCTGACGGCCGGCTGGGCGAAAGCCGGACCCCGAAGCGCGCCGCACCGAACGATTTCGGGCTCGCGCATTTTGTTTCAATGCCTAGACCGTGGCGGGGTCGAGCGCCGGCTGACCCTTGAACCGCGTGACGATCCCGGCGAGGTCGTCGCCGGCGAATGCATCGCGCAATGCGTCGAAGGACGGCAGCACGAAGTAGGCGCGCTGGAACTTGTCGATCTCGTAGCCGGTGCGCATCACCGTCTCCAGGTCGAACGGCACATGATGGGCGTCCTTGCTTTCGACCGCGAATTGCAGCTCGGTGAAAGACGACATCAGTCCTGCGCCGAAAGCCTTTACCGGCTGGCCGGCTTCCTGGATGAGGCCGTATTCGGCGCTGTACCAGTAGAGCCGGGTGATCATCTCGTCGCCGCCCAGCGCGATCATGTCCTCGGCCTTCTCACCATACATCTGCATGAAATCGGCGAACACCGGCTGCGTCAGGATCGGCACATGGCCGAAGAAGTCATGGAACATGTCCGGCTCGACGATGTAGTCGAGTTCCTGCCTGGTCCGCAGCCAGTTGGTGACCGGGAAACGGCGGTTTGCGAGATGGTCGAAGAAGGGACCGGCGGGGATCAGCCCGGGCACCGCCACGATTTCCCAGCCCGTGAGCTTGCGCAATTTCTCGCTGATGGCGTCGAAATCCGGAATCTTGTCGAGCAGCCCGAGCGTCGCGACGCCGTCGAGATAGGAACGGTGCGCCAGCCTCTGCGTCAGCTTCGTCTGGCGATCGCAGAGCGTGCGCCACACTGCCTGCTCGTCGGCGGAATAGTCGTAATCCTGAGCCACTGTGAAGTCGGCGCGGCACACCGAATAGTCGCCGCGAAGGCCTTGCGCCGCGCATTCGCGGGCATAGTCGGCAACGCTGATCGTCATTTCTTCCTCCTGAAAAAATCGTCAGTTCCCGGATCGTGGCGTCATCGTAGCCGCGGCTCGTGAGGCAAATCAGCCTTGTTTGTAGCCACGCGACGCATTTTGAGGTAAACTCCGCTCAAATTTAAACATTTAGGAGGGAAAATGCCTCAGTTGGATGAGTTCGAAATAAGAATGCTCGACACCCTGCAGCGCGACGGGCGCAAGGCCGTGTCGGAACTCGCGCAGGAGATCGGCCTGTCGACCACGCCCTGCGCGCGGCGCTTCGAGGCGCTGCAAGGCGCCGGCATCATCAAGGGCTTTGCCGCCGTGCTCAGCCGACGCGCGCTGGGGCTGACGGTCGAGGTGTTCATCCAGGTCCGCCTGGTGAGCCACAGCGACGGCTCGCCGGAAAGCTTCATCGCCGCCGTGCAACGCATGGACGAGGTCTCGTCCTGCTGGACGATGACCGGCGACCACGATTTCCTGCTGCATGTAATGGTGCCGTCGGTGGACGATCTCAATGCTTTCGTCATGCACCGGCTGATGCGGCTGCCCGGCGTCCGCGACGTCCACACCCAGCTTGTGCTGCAGAACATCAAGGGGCCAGGCCACGTGCCGCTCAGCCATTTGCGGCGGTAATCGTGCCCGAAACGGTTCTCCGTAAAGAACGGCCCGACAATGTTGTCGGAGCGAATCTACTTCGGGACGATTTCCCCGATATCAACTGAAATTAAGGTTACACGAATCTTAACAAAAGACGCCCTTGGAAATTTACGCAATGTTTCGTGCGTCTTCTCTTGCGATCTGGAGAAAGTGTGACCATGCATTATTCGGTAACTCATGATTGTTGCATGGAATCCTTAGCGGGTCGCTGGGCCGGTGCAATCGCATGATCCGTTTACCGGCGGTTAGCAACATTAGTGTCTTATAATGAACCAGGCTTGCCTTCGTCCTTCCGTAAGGACTTGACGGACTTCGCTTGCTCGAACCCGTTCATGCGGAGGATGATCGCAAAGGAGCATTGCATGCAACTGACGGAGGACGTGGCTCAGAGGGTCACTGAAGCGATTTCACGCCCGCCGTGGAAATCCGCCGATCCGACGCTTTTTGCGATGCTGCTGCAGAAGAACGCGGATCAGAATCGCAAGGTCGTGCGCTGGGGAATAGCGGCGGCTGTGTTGAGCTACATATGCTACGGGGCCTTCGACTGGTTCCTTTTCCCGGACATTGCCGACCGTGTGATTCTGACGCGCCTGACGTTGGGATTGACCTTCCTGGTGCTTGTCGAACTTGTTGCTCGACGCGATTTTGCCGTCACCACTCTGCACTACGTTGCTGCTCTGGCGATCGTGGCGGGCGCGATCGGATGGCTGCTGTCGGCGCTCGGAACGACGCATCAGGAGGCGCTGTCCCATTTCATCATCTTCGGCACGGTTTTCATTCTCGGTGCCAACCTTTTCTTCAACTTCCGGCTATGGCTCTCGGCGCTGTCGTCCGCAACCGTGACAATAGCATTCCTCGGCGCCACGCTGTTCTTGCTTCAAGCCGATCTTGGCACCCGTCTGGTGCTTGCAACCTATTTCGTGAATTGCCTTGTTTTGTCGCTTTATCTGTCATGGCGCCTCAGCATGGAGCGCTACCAAACCTTCCTGCATGCCCTTCAGGCGCAGATCCAGGAGCAGGTCGCCATCGAAAATGGTCAAAAGCTCATCGAGATCGCAGACACCGACCCGCTTACCGGGCTTAAGAACCGCAGGGCGATCACCCGGGAATTCGCGGAGTTGTGCAAGGAATGGGCTAGGGACAATGACGAAATAGGCGTCATTCTCATGGACGTGGACTACTTCAAGCGGTTCAACGACCGGCTCGGCCATCAGGCCGGCGACGACTGCCTGATCGAGCTTGCCCGAGCCTTCGACGAGACGGCGGCGTCCAATCACGCCATCGCGGGACGGTACGGCGGCGAAGAATTCGTCGTGCTCTGCAAGGTCGCCGGACCGGATCACCTGCGCGAGGTGACCCATCAATTCTGCCGGGCCGTCGAGGACTTGAACATCTCCCATCCCGATCGGGACGATAAACTCAACATCGTCACCATCAGCGCTGGCGCCTCGTTGACGCGCGCCGATCAAAGCATAGAGCTTCGGATCTTGTTGCAGGAGGCCGATCGCGCGCTTTACGCCTCCAAGTTTTCCGGTCGCGCGACCTTCACCATCTATGATGCGCAGGCCATCGATCAGAAGCGCGCCAGCCAGAATCTTTCGGAACTGCTCAAGCAAGCCGTTTCGGAGGGACTGGTCTCCGTCGTCTATCAGCCGATCTGCGATGCGATATCCGGCAAGGTGCTTGGCCATGAGTCGTTGATGCGGCTGCGCGACTTCGACGGCAGCGTGATCAGCCCGTCCGTGTTCATACCTGTCGCCGAGCAGACCGGCGGGATCGAGGAACTCGGGATGTGGGTGATCGATCGGGCTTGCGGTGACATGGTTGAACACGGATTGGGATCGGTCGTGTCGGTGAACGTCTCGGTCGTCCAGCTCAAGGCTCCGAATTTCCCGCTTCACGTCACCGAGATCCTTGGTCGGCATGGCATGGCGCCCCAGAGGCTGGCGCTCGAGGTCACTGAAGGCAGCGATATATCTCTGGAAGCACAGGCCGCCAGAAGTATCGAGCAGCTTCGAAACCTGGGTGTTCAGATCTGGCTCGATGATTTCGGAACCGGATTTGCGGGTCTGGCCTGGCTCCGTCGTTTCAAGTTCGACGTCGTCAAGATCGATCGCAGTTTCTTGCACGATTGCCAGACGGTTCGAGGCCTGAGCCTGTTGCAGGACATGGTCAGACTGCTGCGCAATCTGGGCCATACGGTCCTTGTCGAGGGTGTCGAGACGAAAGAGCAGCAGAATTTGCTGCAGCACATGGGCATTCAGTCGATCCAGGGCTTCCTGACCGGACGTCCCGTCCCGATCGAAGAGATCATGCAGGCCAGGCAGGACCTCGTCGCTTAACTCAAAGCAGTGCGGCAGGAATGTAGGGCGGCGCCATCTCGGCGAAACGAGCACGCCGCGCGATGCATCAGAAAGCCGGGCCGCTGCACGGCCCGACTTGAAAATCGGAATGTGAAGCGGCTCCGCTACCGCTCCATGGCGGGCGCCGCGAAATCCACGCGTTTGCGGATCTTGCCGTAGACGATGTTCCTATTCGATCCGTAATAGACCTCGGCTTCGACGCGGTTCTTGTCCACCGCGGCATTGATGATGTCCCACATGTCGCCGGCCGACCGCAGGATGAGCGGCCAGTCCATGAACGTCTCCATGTACCCGTCGGTCGTGATCTCGTCGCTGAAATTGGCGAAGAGGAATTCGCCGTCCGGCTTGACCAGTTCCATGGCGCGCTGCAGCAGCCGTGCGCCGACCGGAAGCGGCAGGTAGTCATACAGCCCGGACGCATAGACGAGATCGAATGTGCCAAGCGGGTAGGCGCGCCGCAAAAGACCGCGCACGGATCCGTCCACGGCTTCCACTGCCGTACCGGCGAGGTCACGGTTGACCGTGCCGACGCTCACCGGGTCCTGGTCGAGACCGATCCAGCGCTTTAACCTTCTCTCGGCGAGCGCCTTTGAGAGTTCGGCTTCCCGCAAATGGCCGCAGGCGATTGCCAGCACCTCGGCGTTTTCTACCCGGGCAGCCGTTTCGTCGACCGTTTTGGCCAGTATCTCGCGGCGCTCGCGCCCCGCCACCGAGCTTGCCGCTTCGCTCGTATAGGCAAAGATCTCGCGGCCGAGTTCGCTCGACGATGCCACGATCTCGTCGGCGCTCCGGTGCTTGTAGTAGATGTCCAGCAGCGTCGCGTCGCCCGAATAGCCGCGCGGCTTTTCGAAGGACCAGCGCGTGAACGGATCCTGCTTCAGGTAGGCCGCCACGCGGTGCTGCTGAGCGAGCGGGATCAGTTCCTGCCAAAGAGCCGGAGCGACCTCCCGGCGCACTTCATGCAGTCGACCGGCCAGGCGCTCGACGATTTGCCCTGCGGGCTCCTGGCGCGCGAAAGCCTGATGAGCGAGGTCCAGCACCAGGGCGAGCTGGGCCGCCCGCGCCTTGAGCTCGGCGGCGTCGACCGCCTCCGCGGACGCCGCCTTGTGCTTCTTGATCAACGTCGATGTGATGAGGCTCGCCTCATCGATTTTCAGATCGGGATTCAGCGCCATATGGGCATTTCCTTGTGGTCCCCCACCGACAATTATAAATGCTTAGAGTTTTAATAAAAGTTTAGGGTCAACTGCATTAGTTGGTGCTAATACTCTCCTTGCCGAAGGTTTGAAGCGCCGAAAACCAGAGCTCGATCGAGCTGCGGAACGCGCACGTCCTTAACCTTTTGTCATGCACTGGGCTGACGCCGTCTCCCGCTCTGCGCGACGTTTCGGGTGTGCCCATCAAATCTGTGGGAAAGCTGCATCGAAACTGCTGAACCGCGCCCAGGCGGCTTCGACATCGCCAAATACGACCGGCGGACCGACGCAACGGAGGTCCGCCATGAACATCGTGCTGATCAACCCGCCGCATACGGCCATCGGCAGCCGCGTGCCCGACGATCACCTGCCGCCTTTGGGTCTGCTGGCGATCGGCGGTCCGCTGCTCGATGCCGGCCATCGGGTGCGCCTGGTCGACGCGGAGTTCGGGCCGATGCCGCTTTCCACGCTCGTCGATGAGGCCCTGAGCGATAATCCGGATTTCGTCCTGATCGGCCATTCCGGCTCGACCTCGGCGCATCCGACCGCGCTGCGGATCGCGGAAATGATCAAGGCCCGCGCGCTAGGGGTCGTCATCCTCTATGGCGGCGTCTTCCCGACCTATCACTGGCGCGACGTGCTCGCCGCAACGGACGTCTTCGACTTCATCGTGCGCGGCGAGGGTGAGGCGACCGCGCTGGCGCTGGTCGAGGCGCTGGAAAGGCGCCGGCCGGTGTCGGGTGTCGCCGGCATCGCCTATCGCGACGATTGCGGCCGACCCTTTGCGACGCCGCCTGCGATGACGATTACCGATCTCGACGCCTGCCGCATCGGCTGGGAGCTGATCGACCATGGCCGCTACAGCTATTGGGGCGGCAAGCGCGCCGTGGTCATGCAGTTCTCGCGCGGCTGTCCGCATCTGTGCAACTATTGCGGCCAGCGCGGCTTCTGGACCCGCTGGCGACATCGCGACCCGGTCAGCTTCGCCAAGGAGATCGCCTGGCTGCACCGCGAGTATGGCGTCGAGCTGGTCAATCTGGCCGACGAGAACCCCACCTCTTCGAAGAAGGCCTGGCGCGCCTTTCTCGATGCCATGATCGCCGAGAACGTGCCGGTGCTGATCGTCGGCTCGACGCGCGCCGACGATATCGTGCGCGATGCCGATATCCTGCACCTTTATCGCAAGGCTGGCGTCATCCGCTGGCTGCTCGGCATGGAGAACACCGACGAGGCCACATTGTCGCTGATCCGTAAGGGCGGCAGCACCAAGTCCGACCGCGAGGCGATCAGGTTGCTTCGCCGGCACGGCATATTGTCCATGGCGACCTGGGTCGCTGGCTTCGAGGATGAGGGTTTTCGCGATCTCTGGCGCGGCTTTCGCCAGCTCATCGCCTATGATCCCGACCAGATCCAGGCGCTCTATGTGACGCCGCATCGCTGGACGCCGTTCTTCCGCATCGCCAAGGAGCGCAGGGTGATCCAGAAGGACATCCGGCTCTGGGATTACAAGCACCAGGTGCTGCATATGACCCGGCTGAAACCGTGGATGCTGTTCTTCGCTGTCAAGCTGATCGAGCTTGCCGTGCAGTCACGGCCGAAAGCGCTGGCGCGGGTCCTTTTCCATCCCGATCCAGAGCAGCGGCATTCGATGCGTTGGTACACCAAGATGGGCCGCCGCGTCTGGTTCCGCGAGGTCTGGGGTTTTCTGGTCCGCGACCGCCGCGTGGCCGCGGGCCCGACGCTTGCCGAATTCTGGGGCGCGCCGCAGGACGCCGACGAGGAATCGATGGTCTCTCAGCGCCCGGCGCGGGCCATGCCCGTCACGGAAGATAAGCGGGCGGAAAGCAGAAGGATAGCCGGCTAAATAATCGCTACGGCACGATCAGCGTGCCGGCCCCGTGCTCGGTGAACAGCTCGAGCAGCACCGAATGCGGCGTCTTGCCGTTGAGGATGACCACGCCCTCGACGCCGCGCTCGATCGCCTCGATGCAGGTCTCGACCTTCGGGATCATGCCGCCCGATATCGTGCCGTCCTTGATCAGCGCCTTGGCCTCGCCGACCGTCAGCTCGTCGATCAGCTTCTTGTTCTTGTCGAGCACGCCGGGCACGTCGGTCAGGAACAGCAGGCGCGAGGCGCGGCAGGCGCCGGCGATGGCGCCGGCAAAGGTATCGGCGTTGATGTTGTAGGTATGGCCGTCGCGGCCGGGCGCCACCGGCGCCAGCACCGGGATCATCTCGGAACGGGCCAACAGATCGAGCAGCGTGCGGTCGACCTCGACCGGCTCGCCGACGAAACCGAGATCCAGCACCCGCTCGATGTTGGAATCCGGGTCGATCATGGTCTTGCGCGCCTTTTCGGCGAAGACCATGTTGCCGTCCTTGCCGCAGAGACCGATCGCCCATTCGCCTTCGGCGTTGATCAGCGCCACGATTTCCTTGTTGATCGAGCCGGCCAGCACCATCTCGACGATCTCGACCGTCTTCTGGTCGGTGACGCGCAACCCGCCCTCGAACTTGGATTCGATGCCCATCTTGTTGAGCATGGCGCCGATCTGCGGCCCGCCGCCGTGAACGACGATCGGATTGACGCCGGACTGTTTGAGCAGCGCGATGTCGCGGGCAAAGGCCTTGCCGAGCTCGTTGTCGCCCATGGCATGGCCGCCATACTTCACCACCACCGTCTTGTTCTCGTAGCGCTGCATATAAGGCAGCGCTCTGGAAAGCAGCGCGGCCTGCATTTCGGCGTTGGCGGCGATGTCCGTCATCGGTGCTTTTCCCTAGGTGGCAAGGATGGCGGGCGTCTTAGCGGGAATTGCCGCAGGTCGCAAACGGCTTTGCGCTCACAATGACGAAATCGGCGGGTTTCAAGGTCTGTCGAGATTCAGGTCAGGTCGAGTCGAGAATGGCGGATTTCGAGAACCGGAACAGAGCGTACTTTCTGCTACGTGAGTACCGGAAGCGCAGAAAACCGCCATTCGCAGGCCGGCATCACCTGAATATCGACAGACCTAGCCGGGCACCTTGAGCGGTGCGCGGCGTTTCAGCCATCCTGAAATCTTCTCGATCTGCGCGGCGAGCGACAAAAGCGTCTCCTCGTCGCCGGGCCGTCCCGCGGCTTGGATGCCGAGCGGCAGGCCACCTGCGGTGACATGCACCGGCAGCGCGATCGAGGGCTGGCCGCTGACATTGTGGATCGCCGGCCAGGGAGTGAACCACAGGCTCTTGTCCATCAGTTGGCCGAAAAATGACTTGATCCTGAGCAGCCCGGTAAGATGCAGTTTGTCGAGGACGTTCTCGACGATCTCGTCGGCGCCTTTCGGATCCATCGCGCCGCAGGCGAGCGGCGGGTGCGCAATGATCGGCATCAGCACGGCATCGAAGCGCGCCGTGTCTTCGATCATCTGCCGCGCGGTGGCGTTGAGCCGCTGCACGGCGTCATAGACCTCGCCGGCGGACAGCATTTCGCCGAGGCGGCCGAGCACGCGCGTCGCACGTTCGACCTCGCCGGTCACCGGGCGGCCGACGCGCTTCGCCTCGGCACGCATCATGCCTGCGACGGCCGAGGCGACGCTCTTGCAGAAATCGGCGATGAAGTCGCGGCCGATATAGGGCAGGTCGATCTCTTCCACGGTGTGCCCGCCTTCGCGCGCCAGCGCCACCGCGGTGTCAAGCGCTTCGATCGTCTCAGCCGAGATCGGCAGGCCGAGCGGCGATATGCGGTAGACGGCGAGGCTGAGCCGGCCTGGATCGCGGGCCGCGGCAGCAGCAAAGGAGCCTTTCGGCTCCCGCGCCGCATAAGGCGACAGCGGATCGGCGCCGTGCGTCAGGTCGAGCAGGAGGGCTGTGTCGCGCACCGAGCGGCTTACCGCATGGTCGACGACCATGCCGTACCAGCTCTCGCTGGTGAGCGGCGTCAGCGGCACCCGGCCGCGCGAGGTCTTGAGCCCGACCAAGCCGCTGCAGGCCGAAGGCACCCGGATCGAGCCGCCGCCGTCGGAAGCGTGCGCCGCCGGCACCACGCCGGCCGCAACGAGCGCCGCCGATCCGCCCGACGAGCCACCGGTGGTGTGGCCGGTGTTCCAGGGGTTGCGGGTGATGCCGAAGCGGGCCGATTCGGTCATCAGCCGCAGCCCATGCTCGGGGGAGGTGCTGGTAGCGATCGGGATCAGGCCCGCGGCCAGATAGCGCTCGACCATCACCGAGTTGAAATCGGCCGTGAAGGCCGGGATGCGGCTGCCGCCATGGATCGGCACGCCCTTGATGCCGATGCCGAGATCCTTCAGCGCGAAGGGCACGCCGGCGAGCGGCTGCTTGCGGTCGATCGCCTTCGCCCGCGCCCTGGCGGCGTCATAGAGCGGCGTCGCTATGGCGTTGATGTCGGTTCTTGTCGCCTCGGCGCGGGCGATCGCGGCGTCGACCAGCTCCTGCGGCGAGATTTCCCCCTTGTGGACGAGCTCGGCAAGTCCGGTCGCATCCTGTTCCCAAAGCACGCGTTCAATTGACATTGCCGCTCCCCTGTTTTGGCGAAGGCTATCGCATGAAGCCGCAAATCGAAATCCGGATTTGCGTTGTTCATCTCGCATTGGAGAAGATGACTTCACGTACTGGCGATGCGGCAGCCTTGGGTGGACAACACCGTCGGCGCCGTTGCAAATAGATCGCAATCTTCTAATTTGCCTGCATGGGGCCTCAGGACATCAGCAAGCTGATCGTCCGGACTTCGATGAAGGACCGGGCTGCGTTCGATCTGCTCTACAAGCAGACCAGCGGGAAACTTTTCGGCGTCTGCCTTCGTGTATTGAGGGACAAGAGTGAGGCGGAAGAAGCGCTGCAGGAGGTCTTCGTCAAGATCTGGACCAAGGCCGATCGTTTCGCGATTTCCGATCTCAGCCCGATTTCCTGGCTGGTGGCCATTGCGCGCAACCATGCGATCGACCGCATCAGGGCCCGGCGCGGTCCTTCCGCCAATATCGATGCAGCGCTCGAGGTCGCCGATCCGGCGCCGGGGCCTGAGG